>CAMBHC010000058.1 GCA_945866285.1 Candidatus Sulfopaludibacter sp. SbA3
GGCCACGGCACCGGCGCGCTGCGCAAGGGCCTGCAAGCGTTCCTGAAAACGCATCCGCTGGTCGAGAAGCACTATCCGGCACCCGACAACCAGGGTGGCGGCGGCGCGACAATCGTCGAATTGAAGGACTAGCCGCGCGGCCTCCCCGCGAGGCGCCGGAACGCGGTAAGCTGGCGGGGTCAGGCAAAGCTCACCGTGGCCCTCTTTCCCCAAAGCTTCATCGACGAAGTGCGCTCGGCGGCCGACATTGTCGCCGTCGTCGGCGACTCCGTCTCGTTGCGCAAGGCGGGGACAACCTACAAGGGGCTGTGCCCGTTCCACGGGGAGAAGACCCCGTCATTCAACGTCAACCGCGACCGCGGGTTCTTTCACTGCTTTGGCTGCGGCGTCGGCGGCGACGTCTTCAAGTTCATCGAGCTGCAGGACAAGATTGGCTTCCAGGAAGCGGTCCGCACGCTCGCGCAGCGGTTCGGCATCCCGATTCCCGAAATGGAAGCGAGCGGCGAGCAGCGCGAAACGGCCGCCGAGCGCGAAGCGCTCGTCAAGATCCATGAGCTCGCGGTCACGCATTTCCGTGAGCAGCTCGAGTCGGCGGCGGGCGCGCGCATTCGCGAGTACCTGCTGAAGGACCGCGGCCTGACGCCGCAAACGATCGAGAAATTACAGATTGGCTACGCGCCGCAGGGCCGTGATGCCTTGCGGCAGCGGCTGTTGAAGCAGGGCTTCTCGCCGCTGCAACTGGTCACGAGCGGACTGATCAGCCGCCGTGATGACGGCAGCGAAGCGGACCGGTTCCGGAATCGGTTGATGATTCCGATCGCCCGCGACACCGGTACGGTGATCGCCTTCGGGGGACGGGCTCTAGAGAAAGACCAGCAACCGAAGTACCTCAATTCGCCCGAGACACCGATCTACACGAAGAGCCGGACGCTGTACGGCCTCAACCTGACCAAGGGCGATTTGCGCAAGGTGCGCTACGCGATCATCGTCGAGGGCTACTTCGATTTCGCGCAGGTCTACCAGGCCGGCGGCTTCCCGGTGGTCGCCACGTGCGGCACCTCGCTGACGCCGCAGCAGACGCAAATCCTGCATCGCTTCACCACCAAGACGGTGCTCTGCTATGACCCCGACAGCGCGGGGCAGGCGGCGGCGGAGCGCAGCTCGGAACTGCTGGTCGCCGAGGGGTTCGTCGTCAACGTGATGACCCTGCCGGGCGGCGGCGACCCTGACACGTTCATCCAGAAGAACGGCGCCGACGGCTTCCGCGAGCAACTCAAGCACTCACGTCCGTATCTCGAGTTCCTGCTCGACCGGGCCGCGGCCGAGTTCGACCTGACCCGTGACGACAACCGGCGAGAGTTCCTCAAACGGATGCTCGGGGTCGCGGCGCGCATTCCGGATCCGGCAGTACGTGACCAGTTTGCCGACCGGCTGGCTCACAAGGCCCGGGTGACGGAAGACGTGGTTCGAGCCGAGATCAGGAAAGCAGCGGCCAACCGGAAGACCGAACTGCCGGCGGAGCGGGTGCCGAGCCTCCAAGGCAACGTCAGAAAGGCCGAAAAGGGCCTGATCTGGAGCCTGGTGCACGACCCGGTCACGACGATCCAGTGGCTAAACAAGCTCGAACCTGAAGACCTGAAAGGACTTAGCACGGCGAACATCCTTCGGACGGCCCAGGAACTCACCGTCAGGCCCGAGGATGTGCCTGGCGCGCTGATGGAGCGTCTGAGTACTCAGGAGGCGGAATTGCTGGCCTCCGTGGCTGCCGAACCCTTTCCCCCAGCGGTGCTTCCGGATTTGTGCGTGGTGGCCCTGAAGTACGTGCGGCTCGAACGTGAGCTGGCTGACGTCCAAAGAGAGCTCAAACGCTTGCAAGATATAGGGGATAGCGGTCCGGCGTCGATGGTTCTGCTGGCAAGGAAGTCGCAAATGGTCCGGGCACTTGAGGCCATGAAGCCGCCAAAAGAGCTACAATAGAGGGCTCCGCACTCTTGAGGAAAAACACGAATATGGCCTTGGCGCTCGAAGAGAAATTCGATGAAGTCCGTCAACTCATTGTCATCGGCAAGGAGAAAGGCTATCTCCTGTACGACGAGGTCAATGATCTACTGCCGGCAGACCTGACGGCCAACCCCGAAGACCTCGAGGAACTGCTTGCCGTGTTCGCGAGCGCCGGCATTGAGCTGGTGGACTCGGAAAAGGGTTACAAGCTCGAACGCGAAGGCATCGAGCGCCGCGAGGGTCCGGAAGGCGAGGGTCCCGAACTCGACCTCACGCCCGGTTCGCTGGATAAGACCAACGATCCCGTCCGCATGTACCTGCGCGAGATGGGCACCGTGCCGCTGCTCACACGCGAAGGTGAAGTGGAGATTGCCCGCCGCATCGAGCGCGGCAAGCTCTCCGTCATCAAGTCAATCTCGCGCATGCCCGCCATCACCAAGGCGGTGATCCGGATGGGCGATGGGCTGAAGGCCGGCGAGCGCACGATTCGCGAGCTGGTGATCTTCAACGACGAGGAAATCACCGACGACCGCATCGAGGAGCGCGCGCAGCAGTTCCTGAAGCAGGTCGATGCCGTGCGCAAGGCGCGCCTGGCCGTCGAGAAGCACGACGAAAAACTTGAAGGGATTCTGAAGGCCGACAAGAAGAAGTACCGCCACCAGCGCTGGAAGCTGATGCGCGGCCAGGTCCAGACCTCGCGCTGCATCCGCAAGATCGAGTTCACCGAGCCGGTCAAGCGCCGCCTCGTTGAAGAGGTCAAGGACATCGTCGAGCGCGTCTCGAAGCAGCAGCGCGAACACGACAAGCTGAAGAAAGAATTGCTGCTCAAGGTCCACAAGCCGAAGCTCAAGGACGACGAGCGCAAGGCGATGACCAAGCGCATGAATGATCTCAAGTTGGAGATCAAGACGCGCACCGAAGACCTCGAGGAAAGCGTCGACCACCTGCGCCACACGCTCGAAGTGATCATGCGCGGCGAAGCGCAGGCCGAGCAGGCGAAGAAGGAACTGGTTGAAGCCAACCTGCGCCTGGTGGTCTCGATCGCCAAGAAATACACCAACCGCGGCTTGCAGTTCCTCGACCTGATCCAGGAAGGCAACATCGGCCTGATGAAGGCGGTCGACAAGTTCGAGTACCGCCGCGGCTACAAGTTCTCGACCTACGCGACGTGGTGGATCCGCCAGGCGATCACCCGCGCGATTGCTGACCAGGCGCGGACCATCCGCATCCCGGTCCACATGATCGAGACGATCAACAAGCTGATCCGCACCTCGCGGGCGCTGGTGCAGGAGCTGGGACGCGAACCCACCTCCGAGGAAATCGCGCGCCGCATGGACATCCCGGTCTCGAAGGTCCGCAAGGTCCTCAAGATCGCGCAGGAACCGATCTCGCTCGAAACCCCGATCGGCGAAGAGGAAGATTCACACCTCGGCGACTTCATCGAGGATCGCTCGGCGGTGTCGCCCTCGGAAGCGGTGATCAACCTCGACCTGAAGGAACAGACCGAATCGGTACTGAAGACCCTGACTCCCCGCGAGGAAAAGGTCATCAAGATGCGCTTCGGCGTGGGCGACGGCAGCGAGCACACGCTCGAAGAAGTCGGCCAGAACTTCGCGGTGACCCGCGAGCGCATTCGCCAGATCGAGGCCAAGGCGCTGCGCAAGCTGCGCCACCCGTCGCGATCGCGTAAACTGCGGGCGTTCCTCGAAGGTCGTTCGTAATCGAGGGCCCATAGCTCAGTTGGTTAGAGCGGCCGGCTCATAACTGGTTGGTCCCTGGTTCGAGTCCAGGTGGGCCCACTCTTAAGTTGAAACTTGGAAGTCGACAGTTGAAAGTTTGATGCTCCCAGACCTCGAACGGCTGATTCAACTGCAAGAGATTGAAAGCAAAGCCGCGGTGGCCGCCAAAGCCATCGCGGAGGCCCCCGGGCGCATTGCCGCCCTCGACGCCCTGCTCAAGGGCGCCACGCTCGCCCTCGACTCCGCCAAGCACGCCCTCGCCGAAAACAAGACCCGCCGCGGACTGATCGACAAAGACCTGGCCTCGGCCCAGCAGCGCCAGGACAAGTACAAAGACCAGGTCATGGCGGTGAAGACCAACGAACAGCTGCACGCCATGCAGCACCAGATTAAGGCCGTCGCGGACGAAATCGGCGTGCACGAGGAGAAGGTGCTCGTCAGCATGATGGAGGCCGACGAGGTCAACGCCACCATCAAGAAGGCCGAGGCCGCTCTCAAGGCCGCCCAGGCCAAGGTCGGCACCGAACGCGCCGCGGTCGAGGCCGACGTCAAGGTTCAGCAGGGCGTCGTCACCGAATGTGCGACGGCTCGCACGACCCTGGTTGCCACCCTCAACGACAAGGGCCTGCTCGACACCTTCGGCCGCATCGCCAAGGTGCGCGGCACCGCGGTCGCCCGGGCAGAAGGCGAACGCTGCACCGTGTGCCAGGTGCGCCTGCGCCCGGCCGTCTTCGTCCAGGTTCTGAAGAACGATCAAATCATGCAGTGCGACAGCTGCAACCGCATCCTGTATTTCATCGCTCCCGTCGTCGCACCGGCCGCACCGGCTGCACCCGACGCACCCGCTTCATGATTACCGCGTACTTCGATGGCGGTTCGCGGGGTAACCCTGGCCTCGCCGGCTGGGGCGCGTACATCGCCAACGACGACGGCACCGTGCTGGCTGAGTTGAGCGGCGCACTCGGGGTTGCCACCAATAACGTCGCCGAGTACCACGGCCTGATCGCCGCCCTGCAGTGGGCCGCGGACAACGACGTCACGGCCCTGGCGGTAAAGGGCGATTCGCTGCTGCTGGTCGAGCAGATGCGCGGCAACTACAAGGTCAAGAACGAAGGCCTGAAGCCCCTGCACATGAAGGCCAGGATGTTGGTGATGCAGATCGGCAATGTCAGCTTCGCCCACGTGCCGCGCGAGAAGAACAAGGACGCCGACCGCCTCTCCAACGTCGGCATGGACGCCAACGGCTAGAGCCGAAGCACCCGACCGGGGGTGACGCCGGTCAGGATGGCGGTACCGCCGCCGACATGCCGGCCATGGCGACCCAGCCGATCAGCCGGTCACCGCCGGGAGCCTTCGGAGTATCGAGGCAGTTCGGGTCGCGCGCGCCTTCAGTCAGTCCTGCCCAACATAACCTCAGTTGCGGTGGAGGGCACGGCAATGACTGCGGCCATGCGGCCTGCACGGTCGCCTGCCGCTCGATAGGAATCAAACATCTCAACGTGAGCCAGCGTGCTCAGGCCGCACGTGAAGACATTCTCCGACCGGAGGCCGGCGTCAATGAGCTGATCGCGATTGGCCGACCACAGATCGAGGCGCAGTCGGCCGCCGCGTCGAGAGAACCACCGGGCCAGGTCGCCGGCGCCGTGTCCGGCCTGCTGAAACGCGTCGATTAGCGCTTCCCCCACTTCGTAATCGTCAGGCCCGATGCTGGGACCGATGGCGGCGACCAGGTCCGCGGGGTCGGTGCCAAACTCGCGGCGCATGGTTGCCACGGCGGCTGGCCCGATGCGCGCGCATGTGCCTCGCCAGCCCGCATGGATGGCGCCGGCGGCGCCGGTCGCACGATCGGCGACGAGCATCGGCACACAGTCGGCCACCAGGACGGCCAGCACCAGTCCCGCGATGTTCGAAACCACCGCGTCACCATCCGGCGTGGCATCGACGGAGCCGGCCTCGCCGCGCGAGAGAACCCGCACGGCATTGCCATGGGTCTGCTTCACGCGTCGCAGTTGACCCGGCGATCCACCCACCGACCCGACTGCCGCCCGCCATCCTTCGGGAGCCGGTAACTGCAGTTGCTTCGAGGTAAACAGGTGTTGCGCCAGCGCTTCGAGCGGCGCGCATCGCAGCGCGTGACCCCAAGGCTCGACGGTCCAACGAAATGCGGGATCCGGGACCGGCAGGTTCATTGGTCGCGCTCCGCCGGCGCGCAACTGCGGTTGCCATCGCGGCCAGCCGGCTCTCGATATTGGGCCTGATTGCGAACGCTTCGCCATGGCATCGCCCTTGATATCTCGAGTGCCGTGAAGCAACTCAAACGACCGGGCGAGTAACGCGGCCGGTGACTGGAGAAAACCATGTTGGTCAAGATCATGCCGAATGACAAGGGAACCCCGTCAGGCAAGCTGGCGGACGCGGAAGTGCATTTCACGGATGGCGAGCTGCAGGGGCTCAGGCTGCTGGGGTTCGCCGTGTGGGAACGCCGGACAGGCGTAGGTCGCAACGTCACCTTCCCCGCCCGCACTTACTCAGTTGGCGGCGAACGGCGCAGCTTCTCGCTGTTGCGTCCGGTCACCGACCAGTCGGCGCAGGACAAGGTGCGCGACCTGGTCCTGCAGGCGTACTCGGAATATGAAGCCCAGGCGGCCATCGCCAGCTGACTGGCGCCGCACCGGCGCCAGCTGTCGTGCCGGCGATGACGGTGGATTGTAGCGTCCGGCTTCAGCCGGGCCATCAGCTCAGCTCGGGTAGCAGGCGCGCATTTTCCTTGGCCCGCTTTGGTGGCAATGTCCATTCGGCGCGCGTGCTCTTCTCGAACTCGGTGCGGAAGAACGGTTCCTTCATGCCGCCATCGATGATGTTCCAGGGGAGCACCGCGTCGTTGGTCCGGTCGCGATAGATGTAGAAGTCGCCGTCGAGCTCGGCGTCGGCCAGGGCCTTGCGCCACTGCCCGCCGTTGGCCTCGGCCTGCTCGATGGCCGGTGCGATCCGACGATCGCCGAGGGACAGCAGGGCCTGGTAGTACGAGTGCCGCTCGCTTTTGATGTTGAAGTAGACGTTGTCGATGTCGGCGACCAACGCGCGCATCCGCTTCATCTTGCGCTCGATGACGTCGGTGCGCTCCATCGGCAGCCACTGGTAGGCGGTGCCAGGCTTGGGTACCAGCGGGTTCACGCTGGCGACAATGCGGCCGATGCGGCCGCGTGGCCGCGCGTGCTTGAGCATGATCTCGTGGAGCTGCACCGTCAGGTCCCGAATCGCCACCAGGTCGTCGTCGTCTTCGGTGGGCAGGCCGATCATGTAATAGAGCTTCAGGCTCTCGATGCCGCTTGAAAAGATCAGCTCGGCGCTGTCGAGAATTTCGGCGTTCGTGACGGTCTTGTTGATCACCCGGCGCAGGCGGTCCGAGCCCGTCTCCGGGGCAATGGTCAGCGTGCGCTCACCGCTCTCCTTGAGGATCGAGACGATCGTCGGGGTCAGGTCATCGAGGCGCAGTGACGCCGGACTGATCGAGTAGCCCATGTCGCGGAGGCTGCGCAGGATGTGTTCGATGTCGGGGTGGTCGCAGAGCGCAATCGACACCAGTCCGGCCTTCGACGAATGGGCGCGGGCGGCCTGGGCGAGCGCCAGGATGCGGTCGGTGGGGAACGCGCGGACCGGCAGGTAGTTGTAGCCGGCCCAGCAGAACCGGCACAAGTTCGCACAGCCGCGCACCACTTCGATCAGGAAGCGCGAGCCGAACTCGGTGTCGGGCGTGAAAATGGTGGTTGACGGCGGGTCTACGGCTTCCGTGGTCTTGAGCGCCGCCTTGCGCACAATCGGCGGCGCGCCGGTGCCTTCACGTGGCACGTATTTCACGATGGTGCCGTCGGCCGCGTACTCCACGTCGTAGAACGACGGGATGTAATAGCCGCGCGCCTGGGCCAGCCGCTTCAGTTGTTCACTGCGCGACGAGGACGACATGGCCTCGACCAGTGCCGGCACCAGCGCTTCGCCCTCGCCCGCCGCGATCACGTCGGCGAACATCGCGAGCGGTTCGGGGTTGACGAACGTCACCGCGCCGCCGATGACAACGAGCGGGTGTTTGTAATCACGGTCGGCCGCGCGTAACGGCACGCCGGCCAGTCGCAGCATGGTCAGGACATTGGTGTAGTCCCATTCGAACGACACCGAGAACGCGATGATGTCGAAGTCCGCCACCGGCGTCTGCGACTCGAGCGTGACGATGCGGGTGCCGGCTTCGCGGAGGGCGGCCAGTTCCTGCTTCGGCGGCAGGAAGGCGCGTTCGCACACGATGTCGGGGTCATCGTTGAAGAGGCGATAGATGGTCTGGAAGCCGAGGTTGGACATCCCCACGAAGTAGGTGTTGGGAAAAATCAGCGCGACCCGCAGCCGATTGGCGTGCGGCTTGCGCACGTAGCCAATTTCCTTGGAAAGGATTTCCTGTGCGATCTCGCGTTGGTGGCGTGGCTTCATTCAGGTTCAGGGGAGTCGTCGAACTGTCGTTTCGTCGGCAGCGCTCGCGGCTCCCCTGGATCTGTCTACTGTATCAGTCCTACCCTTCGCTCCGGCGGAGGAAGGCCGGTACGTCAAGGTCGAGGTTGAGGTCGAATTCACCGGGCGAACCCTCGGGTTCAGCCAGCGGAATGTCGCCACCATTCTGCCCCACAGCCACCGGCCGCGCCGACGCTGCCGGCATGTCGATGGCAGGACGTCGCACGATCGAGGCCCGCGGCTGAGCCGACATCGTCGTGTCCACGCGAATGGGGGACGAGTACGCCGACATGTCGACCGGGGTCTGCATGGGCGCATGGGCCGGCGTCGACCGGTCGGTCTTGACGTGGTCAAAGCCGGTGGCGATCACGGTGATTTTCACCTTGTTGGTCAGCGTCTTGTCGACGACCGCGCCGAAGATGATGTTGGCGTCTTCATGCGCCGACTCCTGGATGATGGTGAGCGCCTCGTTCACTTCCATCAGCGACATGTCGGGGCCGCCGGTGACGTTGATGATCACGCCGCGGGCGCCGCGAACGGACGCGTCTTCGAGCAACGGGCTCGAGATGGCGCGATTGGCGGCGTCGACAGCGCGCGAGGGACCCTCGGCGGTGGCGGTGCCCATCATCGCCACGCCCATGCCCGACATGATGGTCTTGACGTCGGCAAAGTCGAGGTTGATCAGCCCCGGCACCAGGATCAGGTCCGAGATGCCCTGAATCGCCTGCCGCAGCACATCGTCCGCAGTGACGAAGGCGTCGAGCATCGACGTGTCCCGCGCGATCACCGAGAGCAGGCGCTCGTTCGGAATAGTGATCACGGTATCGACGGCATCGCGCAGGAAGTCGAGGCCCGCCTCGGCCTGCCGGAACCGCTTCTTGCCTTCGAACTTGAATGGCTTGGTCACCACCGCAATGGTGAGCGCGCCCAGTTCGGTGGCGAGGCTGGCGATGACCGGCGCCGCGCCGGTGCCGGTGCCGCCGCCAAGGCCGGTGGTCACGAACACCATGTCGGCACCCGACAGGGCCTGGATCAGCGCATCGGTGTCCTCAAGCGCCGCCTGACGCCCGACGTTCGGGTCCGCGCCGGCGCCGAGTCCCTTGGTCAGCTTGCCGCCAATCTGGATCTTCACCGGCGCCGGGTTGGTCTTGAGGGCCTGGGCATCGGTGTTGACCACCATGAATTCCACGCCCGAGATGCCGGCCTGCACCATGCGTGACACGGCATTGCTGCCGCCGCCGCCAACGCCTACTACCTTGATCCGCGCGCCCATGCGCGCTTCTTCATCGAGCGTCAGCCGCAGTGCCTCGAAGCCGTCTTGATCCGCCATCGTGCCTCCTTGTAACCGTTTCGAAATCGAATCTAGAAAAATTCCTTGAACACCGTGCGCAACCGCCCCAGCACTCGGGTGAGCGCGCCGCCGCCGCTGGCGCCGGCCGCTGGACCGCGATGACGGGCCGCATACAGCACCAAGCCGACCGCCGTCGCGAACGCCGGATTGCTGACGTGGTCGGCCAAGCCGCCCACACCGACGGGGCTGCCGCGCCGGATCGGCAGGTCAAAAATCTGCTCGGCGATCTCGGACATGCCTTCGAGCTGCGCGCCGCCACCCGTCAGCACCAGACCCGAGTTGAGCGACTTCTCGTAGCCGGCCTTGCTGATCTCGTCCCAGATCAGGTGAAACATCTCTTCCGCGCGCGGCTGCAGGATGTCGGACAGGATGCGGCGCGCCATCACGCGCGGCCGACGGCCCCCGACGCTGGCGACCTCGATCGTCTCGTCTTCCTCGACCATCGACGACAGCGCGCAGCCCGCGCGCCGCTTGACCTTCTCGGCATCGGGAATCGGCGTCCGCAACCCGACCGCGATGTCGTTGGTGAAGTGGTCGCCACCGACCGCGATCACCGCGGTATGCCACAAGCTGCCGCGCTCGAAGATCGCCAGGTCGGCGGTACCACCGCCGATGTCCACCACCGCCACGCCCAGCTCCTTCTCGTCGGGCGTCAGCACCGTCTCCGAGGCGGCGAGCTGTCCAATCACCGTGTCGATCACCTCGACCCCGGCGCGGTTCACGCACGCCACCAGGTTCTGCGTCGCGGTCTGGCTGCCGGTGATGATGTGCACGTTGACCTCGAGCCGCGCGCCGGTCAGGCCGACGGGCGCGCCAATGCCCTCCTGCTCGTCGACGACGAAGTCCTGCGGCAGCACGTGCAGAATCTCGCGGCCGGTCGGCAATGACACCGCGCGCGCCGCGTCGATCGCCCGGCGGACATCGTC
>CAMBHC010000059.1 GCA_945866285.1 Candidatus Sulfopaludibacter sp. SbA3
TCGTCGGCGTAGTTGCGATGGCGCTTAGTGTGGCTCCGGCCTGTGCCACGAAGAAGTTCGTGCGCACGTCCGTTGGTGAAGTGAACGACAAGGTCGGCACGATGGGTAAGTCGCTCGAGGAAACGCAGGAGCGCGTCAAGACCTCCGAAGGCCGCATTGTCGAAGTCGACGCCAAGGCCGGTGCCGCGAACGCCGCCGCGGTCAAGGCGAACGCCGCCGCGGCCGACGCCGCCACCGCCGCGGGACGCGCCGCTGAAGTGGGCAAGACCGCTGACGCCCGCGCCGCCGGCGTCGAAGCCGAAACCCGCAAGCTGATCTTCACCACGGTGCTCAGCGAAGACCGCGGCGAGTTCAAGCTGGGCAAGACCGACCTGCCCGAGGACGCGACCGCCGCGATTGACAACATGGTGAACCAGCTCAAGGCCGACAAGAAGGCCGTGTGGGTCGAGATTGAAGGCCACACCGACAACGTCGGCGACGCGAAGTTCAACGAACAGCTCGGCCTGAAGCGCGCCGAAGCCGTGAAGCGCTATCTCTACGAGAAGCACCAGGTGCCGCTGCACAAGATCAACGTGATCAGCTACGGCGAAGAAAAGCCGGTGGTGCCGAACACCACTCGCGACGGCCGCGCGAAGAACCGCCGCGTCGTCATCAAGATCCTCGGGTAGGTCAGGCCGGCAGGCCTGGTGAGGCGGGTCGGGTGGGTAGGGCTGTCCTACCCGCCCCAATCATGAGGTACACTTTTCCCGCCTCATGAAGCTCAGTGTCGTCATGCCTGCCTACAACGAGCAGGCGACCATCCGCACCATCGTTGCCCGTGTGCTTGCCGTGGACCTCGGTCCCGTCGAGAAAGAACTCGTCATCGTGGACGATGGCTCGACGGATGGGACGCGGGACATCCTGAAGGAGCTGGACGGCAAGGACGGCGTGCGCGTGCTGTTCCAGCCGCACAACCAGGGCAAGGGCGCCGCGGTGTGGCGCGGCATCCGCGAGTCGACCGGCGACATGGTGATCATCCAGGACGCCGACCTCGAGTACGACCCCAACGAATATCCCGTGCTGATCCGGCCGATTCTCGATGGTCAGGCCGACGTCGTGTATGGCTCACGGTTCCTCGGCCACGCCCGTGGTCACCGCGTGCTGTACTTCTGGCACTCGGTCGGCAATCGCCTGCTGACGACGCTCTCCAACATGTTCAGTGACTTGAACCTCACCGACATGGAGACCTGCTACAAGGTGATGCTCAAGTCGTTTGCGGATCGCCTCGACCTGCAGTCGAAGGACTTCGGCATCGAGCCGGAAATCACGCAGAAGATGTCGGCGATGCGCGCGCGCATTTACGAGGTGCCCATCTCGTACAACGGCCGCACCTATGAAGAAGGCAAGAAGATCGGTTGGAAGGACGCCTTCAAGGCCGTTTACACCATCCTCCGGTTCTGGGGATGGACTCCGAGATAAAGAGTCTTACAGGAGGCTAGGAGATCAGGAGAAAAATATTCTCCTGATCTCTTTGTCTCCTGTTGAGGTTAGGGAACGCGAACCAGCTGCCCGCGAATCTCGCCGCCGGGGTTGTTCGTGCTGTGCACGTTGATGTACATGTTGCCGAGCAGTAACGCCTGCTGGAAGTCTTCCCACGAGCCAATGCCCTGGGCTGCGCGCAGGGTCAAGTCCGCGCTGGTCGCGGTGCCGGTAATGGCGAAGTCGTTGGAGATACCGGTTGAGACCGTGAAGTTGATCACCGTCGGACCGGCGACGCCAGCGGCGCCCACGTGGAAATGCCCGGCCGTCGTGCCCACGGGCATGTTGTAGACATCGACTCGATAGGTCACGACGCCAGTGGTCGCGTTCAGCGTGACAGTCGCCGTGCCCGCCGACCCGGTGCTGACCGCAGGGATCTCGTTACCGCCCGACAGCGCTGCCGTGAACGAATAGGTCTGGGCCTGCGCCTGGGTCGAAACCAACAGGGCGAACACGCCCGCCATCGCCAGAGTAAGTACACGTTGCATCTCAATCGCTCCTTTGTCGCCCGGAAACAGTCTGTGGCGCAACATCGGACTAGCAGGATGCGATCCAGACATTAAGTGCTTTGTCTGTAGTTGTTTACAGGCAAACACGTAGTGAATATTGTTACGCGGCGCGAAAGTGATTACGCAACGCGTACGCTCTCGCCGCCGACGTGGCCAGGGTGCCAATGGTGTCGGGTGTGACATATTCGTTTCATGGATCCGACTGGTAAGGTCGCGCTGATTACCGGTGGCAAGCGCATGGGCGCCGTCGTGGCCACCATGCTGGCCGCGGCCGGTGCCGACGTGGCCCTGGTCTACAACCGGTCGCGAGCGGAGGCTGACGACACCGTGGCCGCAGTTCGCGATTTGGGCCGCCCTCCTTCGCCGGAGCTTCGGCGGGCAAGCAAGGCCATCGCGATTCAGGCCGACGTGTCGAGCGAGCAGGACTGCGCGCACGCCGTGGAAGCCACCGTGGCGCAACTCGGCCGCCTCGACATCCTGATCAACATGGCATCGCTCTACGGTGCGAAGCCCTTCGACCAGCTGTCAGCCGCGGATTGGGATCGACAAATGTCGGTCGACCTGCGGGCGACGTTCCTGTTCTCGCGGGCGGCGGCGTTGGTGATGAAGCGAGTGGGCGGCGGGCGCATCATCAACTTTTCGGATTGGGTCGTGGCGAGCGGCCGGCCACGATACGCAGGGTACCTGCCCTACTACGTCGCCAAGGCGGGTGTGACGGCGCTCACCGAGGCGTTGGCGCTCGAACTGGCGGCCGACCAAATCCTGGTCAATGCGATCGCGCCCGGGCCGATCCTGCCGCCGCCGGACATGAGCGAGCAGGAACGCGCGTCGGTGGTGCAGAATACCCCCCTCGGCCGCTGGGGCGGCGCCGCGGAGATTGCCAAGGCGGTGATGTTTCTCGTGCAGTCGGATTTCGTAACCGGTGAAACCATTCGCGTTGACGGCGGACGACACGTCAAATAGTCCGCCTTTAGGCGGACCAGGAGCACGCACATGGCAACTGCCTGGGACTCAATGTTTCGCGATTCGCTGGCGGATCGCGTCACGCGGCTGACCGCCGAAACCAAACCGGCCTGGGGCAAGATGCACGCGAGCGGCATGCTCGCGCACGTCAACGACAGCTACCGCATGGTGCTCGGCGACTTGTACGTAAAGTCGAAGAATCTGCCGCTCCGGTTTACCCCGATCAAGCAATTGATCATCTACGTCGCGCCTTTCCCCAAGGGTGCGCCGACCGCGCCTGAGTTGATCGCGCGCTGTGACGGCGCGGATCTCGCGGAGGAACAACGGGCGTACACCGCGCTGCTGGCGCGGCTGGCGGCGATCCCCCCGGGGACGAAGCTGCCCGATCATCCGGCCTTCGGCACGCTGACGCATCGAGCGTATGGCGTGCTCATCGCACGCCATACCGACCATCACTTCAGGCAGTTCGGGCTGTAGCCGCGAAGGTGGCCTTCATCGACGCCAGTGCCCCAGTGAGTTCTTCGCGGCTGCGACCGGTGCAGAAACGCATGTAGCCTTCGCAGTCGGCGCTGAAGTCAACGCCGGGTACGCAGCCGATGCGGGCGTGCTTGATCAGGTGATCGGCCATCGCCCACGACAGTGATTCGCCAACGATGCCTGCGTCCCTGGCCCACGCGGCGTTGATCTTCACAAACGCGTAGAACGCGCCATCGGGCGGGGTGCCCGAGAACACGCCCGGCGCCGCTTCTTCGAGACCCTTGTAGAACAGGTCGCGACGGGCCTTCAGCTCGTCGCGGAACTCGGTAATGCAGTCCTGCGATCCTTCAAGGGCGCCGACGGCGCCGTACTGCGCGATCGATGAGACGTTGCTGGTGGTGTAGAGCACGATCTTGAGGGCGCGGGCCAAGAGCGCCTTATCGCGGATGGCGAAGTAACCGACGCGCACGCCGGTGATCGCGTACGACTTGCTCATCGTGTAGACCGGGATGGTGCGCTCGTACATACCCGGCAGCGAGGCGATGCTGACGTGCTCGCCGGTGAAGAGCAGGTCTTCGTAGGCCTCGTCTGAGATCACCCACAGGTTGCGTTCCTTCGCGATCGCCGCGAGCCGCTCGATGTCGGCGCGGGTCAGGATGCCGCCGGTCGGGTTGTTGGGCGAGTTGAGGTACAGCACGCGCGTCTTCGGCGTGATGGCCTGCTCGACCTCATCGATGTTCCAGCGCCAGCCGAGCTCTTCGCGCAGCGGCACCTGCACCGGCACGCCCTGCGCGGCCTGGCAAATTGCCATGGTCGGCGGCCATTCAGGCCCCGGCACGATCATCTCGTCGCCCGGCTCGAGCAGCGCGTGCATCACGGCGTACAAGCCGTGCGTGCCGCCATTGGTAATCAACACCTCATCGTCTGAGCCGATCGGGATGCCGTTCTTCTTCCGCATCTTCTCGGCCACCGCCTTCCGCAGTTGCGGAATGCCGGACGTGGGCAGATAGTGCGTCCGGTTGTCTTTCATCGCCTGCGCAACCGCCGCCTTGAACGTATCGGGCGCGTCAAACGACACGTCGCCCTGATCGAGGCGGAACGGATCCTTGACGGTGTACATCATGTCGCGGATGCGAACGATGGCTGAGACGGGAACGGAGTCGTAGAATTTGCCCATAGCGGGAAATTATAACCGCTGAGGGGTTACCGGTCATCAATGCGGCCCATCAATGCCAGCCGCAGATTGAACACAGATTAGACACACATGCCTCATCGCACGGCCGTAGGCCGTGGCGGGCCACAGCCACTGAATCGGTGACTAATCGGCGGCTGTCTTTTCGGTCGGTGGCTAGCGTGCTGTGGCCGTCACGCCGGCCTTTTCCAGAATCGCGTTCAGCGTGGCAGCGGTCTTCTTCGTCGGGAGGTTGCTGAGGTAGAAGTGCTTCGCGCCGAGATCAATTAGCGATCGGATGGTGCGCGCGCAGACGTCGATGGGGGTGGCGCCCGCGGCGAACTCGGCCTTCAACGCCTCGACCGGCACCGGCAGGAACTGGCTCAACATCTCGAGCGTTTTCGTGTTGGCGCTGCGGTAGTAAAACACGCCGAACACGCCGGGCATGGCCAGGCCGTTCCGGCGGCCGGCGTCCAGGAACGCCCCGACGCGATCCGCCTGGTGGTGCGACACGATCTGCGTCAGGTAGAAATCCGCGCTGACGTGCGGGTCCAACAGGAACTCCACTTGCCCTTCCGGGTTCGCAATGGGGTTGGCCCAGCCTCCCAGTTCCAACGCGGGATGCCGCTCGCGAATCAGTTGCCGCAACTGCCACGCGTGCTCGAGGCAGCGCGGCCGGCCCACATGCTTGTCGCCACCCAGCACCACGAGTGACGGAAAGCCGCTCTGCGAAGTCTGATCGGCGCAGGCCAGGCAGAACTCGAGCGAGTGCTTGGTCGTGAGAAACGGGACGATCAGGTGGCGGGCAACCGTGTCGCCCAGGTTATTAACCAGGTGACGCAGGTTGAATTCCTCCTGCGCCCCGACCGCACTGTCGGTCACCATGACGCGCACGTCGTGCCGCGTCAGCGCTCGAATGGCGTGGTAGATATCAATCCACGCATCCATGCCTTCAGCCGATTCGAGCTCCGCCCTCGGGGGGCGGAGCTCGGCGGCGATCACGCTGGTGGACTGGCTGCGAAGCTGTAGAAGGTAGGAAGACAAGTCTTACTTTTGTTCCTTGATTTTGTAGCCGGCTGGTAGCGAAAAAAGATCGGCGGCCACGGCGCCGGTCTCCACAGACGTGACGGTGCTGGTGGACGACATGTTGCCCTTGCCGCTGGCCGTGGCCTTGACGGTGACATCAGCTAACGCAGGAGCCGAAAGAGCCAGGACGAGGAGCGCCGGGAGGATGAGCTGTGTCATGTCTGTCATCTCCAGGGGGAAGAACCATTATAGGTGCCATGGGTGCCATGGGTGCCAGCGTGCGCTCTTGGTACTTTGGCTCCCTATTGAGGCCTTGACGTGGTTCTGGGCTTGGCGGCCTTGGCCCACTCGTTCGCCCAGTTCAGCATCTCCGCCACGGTGTGCAGCACCGACTCGCGCGCGGCGTAGCCGTGCGCCTCGTGCGGCAAGGTGACGTAGCGGACCGTGGCGCCGTGGCCCTTGAGCGCCACGTAGAGGCGTTCCGACTGAATCGGGAACGTGCCGCTGTTGTCATCGGCCTCGCCGTGAATCAACAGGATGGGCTCGTTGATCTTATGCGCGTGATTGAACGGCGACATCGCAGCGTAAATCTGCGGCACCTCCCAGAACGTGCGCTGTTCATTCTGGAACCCGAACGGTGTCAGGGTGCGGTTGTAAGCGCCGCTGCGCGCCAGGCCGGCGCGGAAGATGTCGGAATGCGCCAGCAGGTTGGCGGTCATGAAACCGCCGTAGCTGTGACCGCCCACGACGACACGGGCGGCGTCGGTGACGCCGAGGCTGACCGCGCGGTCGACCGCGGCCTGCGCGCTGGCCACCAGCTGCTGGATGTAGGTGTCATTCGCTGTCTCGCCCGGTCCGACGATCGGCATGATCGGGTCGTCGATGATCGCGTAGCCCTGCGTGAGGAACAACAGGTGCGACGCGCCGCTAATCGACGTATAGCGATCGGCGGAGCCGGTGACCTGGCCGGCGTTGGCGGGATCCGTGAACTCGCGCGGATATGCCCAGAGCAGCGTCGGCAAGGGCCCCTGGGCCGGCGTCCAGCCCGGCGGCGTGATGATCGTCGCCGACAGCTCGACGCCGTCGCTGCGCTTGTAGGTGATGAGCTGTTTCTGAATGCCCGTGAGCTGCGGCGCCGGATCCGCGTACGAGGTCAGCGCCACCCTGGTGCCGGCCTTGAGATCGCGCACGTAGACGTTCGGCGGATCGCTCCGCGTCTCGTGGCGGGTGAGGATCTTCGACCCGTCGTCTGACAGGATGCCGATCACCGTCTCGTACGAACGCCCGGTCGTCTGAAACAGGCGCTCGCTCTTGAGCGTGGTGAGGTCGAGGCGGTCGATGAACGGCCGCGCGCCTTCCGGCGCGGCGCCGGTGCCGGCGAGGAAAATCGAGTTGGCGTTCTGCTGGATGGTCGAGACACCGGACGCGCGATCATGCTGCTGCGGCGTGCCGGGATTGCCGTATGAATCTTCCTGGCTGCGGTCCCATAGTTTGCGCGGCGCCGCGCCCGGCCGGTCAATCACCCAGGTGCGCGTCCATCGCCGTGCCCGATCGTTCTCGGTCAACAGCACCGCGCCACCGTCGGTCCACGAGACGTTGCCGACCCGATACTCGGTGCGGGCCAGTTCAGACGGTGCGGCCGTGAACGGCGCGCTCATCGCCACCACCTTGTCCCGATGCGGCACCTTGGTCTTCGGATCGCCGTTGTCGAGCGCCTCCGCCCAGACCACCGTCGCCGGCGCCAGCGCCTGCCATTGGAAGTTGCGCGGCCCCGGCATCACGCCGCCATTGGGCACGTTGTCGGCCACCGGCAACTGCGCGACCTGCTTCACCGACGCGCCCTGCCGATCCCACACCTCGACGTTGGCCGCAAAATTCTGGTATGGCACCAGCCACGAGTACGGCCGCTTCAAGCGCCGAACCAGGATGAACTGGCCGTCAGGCGACGGCGCTGCCGTCACGAAGACCGCCGGGGTGCCGACCGCGGTGCGCTGACCGCTGGCCGCGTCCACAAAGGCCAGCTGGCTGGTCGCGTAGTAGTCGAAGAGCGACTCGTCATACGCACTGGTCAGCAGATCCTGGTAGGTGCGGACCGCCGCGATGCCGCCACGATGTTCCTGGATGTTGGGCCCGGTCGGCACGCCCATGGTCGGCGTGGCACCGCGACCGGGCGAGACGAACTCGCAGAGCATCGAGCCGCCATTACCGACCCATTCGCAGGGGGCGCCAAGGGTCGCATTGAGTTGCGCCGGGGTCACCGACTTGGCTTGCCCCGTGGCGGAATCACCGATCCACAGTTCGATGCCGTTGTCGCGCTGCTGCGTGAAAGCGAAGCGCCTGCCGTCTGGCGAGAAACCGATCCAGGACAGCATTGGATTGGGCGGCGTTGTCACCCGTATCTCGCGTCCGTCGGCGATCGACTTCAGGGTGATCGCGCGTGACAGTTGCGCGCGATGAGGGCCGTTGGTTCTCGGGTTGACGCGAATGCCCGCGATCCGATGCATCGGTTGCGAGAGCTGCGCGATGGTCGGCATGCTCGCGCGATCGAGCAGCGCGACCACGTCGCGAGAAGGACTCAGCTCAACCGTGGGCGGCGGCGGCGCGTCGAGAATATCGACAATCGCCTTGGGCGGCAGCAGATAGCCGGACGAAGCTGCCGGCTGGGCGGGCGTCTGCGCAAACAGCGCGCCGGAGCCAACGAGGAACGTCGCAAGAGCAATGGTGCGCATCCGCCGAGTATAAGGCCGCAACCTGAGAAAATCGCCGGCGTGGAGAACGGACGCGCCGCGGCCATCCCGGCCGCGCGGCCGGTCGCCCAGGCCCAGGTGTCTGACACCGCCAAGTAGCCCAGCGGTGTCAGACACCGTCCGCTGATTTCAGCCGGGCTTCAACCTCAGCGGCAGCCAACGGCAGCACAAGAATCGTGAACGGCAACATGTGCCGCAACTCCCGAATCACCACCACCGACCAGGCCAGCACGACGTAACACCCGAGGGTCAGGCCGACGGACCCGAGGTACGGATCGACACTCCGCCGCCAGGCGCGATACGCCCAGAACCACGCCAGATTCAGGAACAGCAGCACCTTGAAATTGTCCTGCAAGGCCTTGGCGATGACCGACCACTGCCAGACCAGGAACGGCACGTTGGCCCTGACGATGTGCCACCAGGCCCAGTCCTGCAGCGGTGCCGGATAGGCGGTTCGCAAGACCACGTTGGGAATGGCGAACGCCACCGCGCACAGCGCTACCGCTCGCCACGGCGCGCGCTTCCGCCAGGCTTCAAAGGCGATCAGGATCACAATCAACAGCGTGGTCTCCTTGGCCCAGGCGCCGATGAAGGCCGCGAGCGTAGCGACGGCCCAGGCCTTTCGGCGAATGGCCACCACGCCGGCAAACCAGCACAAGATGCCGATGTAGTCGTTGGTGAAGTAGATGCTGTAGCCCTCGGACGCGAAGGCCGCGGCCGTAAGCAGCAAGTAGGTGACCGCGGCCAACACCGCGCCGAGGCCGCTCACCAAGGAGCCGGCAAACACGAACAGCAGCCACGCAGAGCCGGCCAGCAGGCAGGTCTTGAGTGCGAGATCGATCAGGTGAGGATCAAACCCGGTCACCATTTCGACTGCGCGAACCACCGCGAAGCCGAGCATGCGCCATTGGTACGGGAAGGCCTGAGTGCCGGCCAGCGTCTTCTGATACCACTGCGTTGACAACTCGCGAAACGGCATGTTGGTCGCGAGGTCGAAGAAGTGAATGGTGACGTACGAGGTGTAGACAGCCCAGAAGCTGAAGATCAGTAACGCCGCGACGACGGCCGCCTTCTCACTCCTCATTTTTCACTGCTCACTCAGGCCTTCCCACTTCCGGCCGCAATCCCGGCCGCGCGGCCGGTCGCCCAGGCCCAGGAGAAGTTGTGACCGCCGATCGGGCCGAACGCGTCGAGCACCTCGCCGCAGAAGTACAGGCCGGCACAACGCCGGCTCTCGAGCGTACGCGGTTCGACCTCGTCCAGCGCCACGCCGCCACCGGTGACTTCGGCCTTCTTGTAGCCTTCGTCGCCGGTCACGGGCAACACGTACGACGTGAGACGCTCGATCAACGCCAGCCGCTCGGACCGGCGCAGGCTGCTGGTCCGCCGGTCGAGCGGAATGCCGGATTCGCTCAGTAACTGCTCACCCAGGCGGGCGGGCACGTGCCGTGCGACCAAGGTCGCGACCAGCGCTGACGGCGCCTCGAACTCGCGTTCCCATGCCGCTGCATCCAACAGCGACCACTGGGCTCGAATGGTCCGGCTAAAGCCGGACGCCACCTCGAACGGCCGCGTCACCACATGCGAGATATCCAACACGCTGGGCCCACTGTAACCGCGGTGGGTAAACAGGAACCCGCCCGACGTTTCAATTGCCCGCGGTCCTGTCTTGCTGCGGAGGCGCACTTCCAGGGATACGCCCGAGAGTGAATCGTGGCCTGTGCCCAGGAGCGGTGTCAGCGCGGGATAGGTCGGAATCATGCGATGCCCCAGCGTTTCCGCAACGCGCAGGCCGGTCCCGTCGCTGCCCGTCATCGGGACCGATAGCCCCCCGGTCGCCAGGATCACGCGCGCGGCCTCAATGTCGCCGGCCGACGTCTGCACCGTGAAGGCGCCGGCCGCCGGCTGAACTGCCGTGACGCTAGCGCCAAATTGCATCCGCACGCCGCGTTCACGCGCGAACGCGACCAGGCCATCTCGAATGTCTTTGGCCCGGTTTGATTGCGGAAACAGCTTGCCCGACTCGGCCTCGAG
>CAMBHC010000060.1 GCA_945866285.1 Candidatus Sulfopaludibacter sp. SbA3
CTTCCGCATGCAGTTGCACTCGATCCCGACCGGCCAGTTGTTTGGCAGCACGGTCCGCGGCGAACTGCTTGAAGTGTCGATTGACGGCGAACGGGTCGCGGTGCTCGAGATCAACCCGCGCATGAGCGAGGCCGATGCGAACGGCATGAACCTCGTGACGCCGCGGATTAGCGTCAAGGCCGGGACGCAGCGGCTGTCGGCCGCGTTCGTCCAGCGCTTCGACGCGGTGCCGGACGACCTGATGCCGCCGATCGATCACACGCTGGCCGACTCGCAGATCGGGTCGGGCTTCGGCATCACCACGCTGCCGCACCTGCGCGAGTTTGCCGTCGGCGGACCGTTCAAGGTCACCGGCGTGTCAGACACCGCGAGCCGGCGCAAGATTTTCACCTGCCGTCCGACCAGCGCGGCTGAGGAAGCGACGTGCGCGTCCAGCATCATCCGCAAGCTGGCCACGCAGGCGTATCGCTCGCCGATCACCGCGCAGGACTACGACGGCCTGCAGGCGTTCTTCCAGAAGGGGCGCCAGGACGGCGGCGACTTCGAGTCGGGCATCCGCATGGCGGTGCAGGCCATTCTGGCGAGTCCGAAATTCCTGTTCCGCCTGGAGGAAGCGCCGGCGACGGTGCGTCCCGGCCAGAACTACCGCATCACCGACATGGACCTGGCGTCGCGGCTGTCGTTCTTCCTTTGGGGGACCGGGCCCGACGGCGAGCTGCTGAAGGTCGCGGGACAGGGAACGCTGCGCGCGCCGGGCATGCTGGCGGCACAGGTCAAGCGCATGCTCGCGGACCCCAGGTCAGAGGCGCTGTCGACGCGCTTTGCCTCGCAGTGGTTCCGGCTGCAGGACCTCGACAAAATCAATCCTGATGCGCTGCTGTTCCCGTACTACGACTTCAAGCTGGCCGAGAACCTGAAGCGCGAAACCGAACTCTTCTTCGACAGCATCGTCCGCGAAGACCGCTCGGTGATCGACCTGCTGACCGCGGACTACACGTTCGTGAACGAGCGGGTGGCGAAGCACTACGACCTGCCCAACATCAGCGGGCCTGATTTCCGCCGCGTCACGCTGCCAGGCGAGCACCGCCGCGGGTTGCTCGGGCAGGGGAGCATCCTGGCGCTGACCTCCGTGGCCGACCGCACCTCGCCGGTGTTGCGCGGCAAGTGGGTGATGGAAGTGCTGCTGGCCTCACCGCCGCCCGCGCCGCCGGCCAATGTGCCGCCGCTGGATGACACCAAGGCTGATTCGGGCGACCACCAGCTGACCACCCGCCAGCGCATGGAACAGCACCGCGCCAACCCGGCGTGCACCTCGTGCCACAAGGTGATCGACCCGCTGGGCCTGGCGCTTGAGAACTTTGACGTCACCGGCAAGTGGCGCATTCGCGACAACGGCGCGCCGGTCGATCCGGTCGGCGACCTGTACGACGGCACCAAGATGGACGGCCCGGCCGGCCTGCGGGCCGCGCTGCTGAAGCATCAGGACATGTTCATCCTGAGCTTCACCGAGCGCCTCATGACCTACAGCCTGGGACGACGCGTCGAGTATTTCGACATGCCGACCATTCGCAAGATTACGCGCGACGCAGCGAAGAGCAACAACCGAGTCTCCGCGTTCATCATGGGCATTGTGACGAGCCCCGCGTTCCAGATGAGCAAGGCCGAAGCAGTCGACACGACAGTGGAGCGATAGAACTTTATGGATTACATCACGAAGAAGCACCTCTCCCGCCGGACCGTGCTGCGCGGCCTTGGCGTCACCCTCGCCCTGCCGTTGCTCGATGCCATGATCCCGGCGCAAACGCTGCTCGCCAAGACGGCGGCGGTTGGCAAGGTGCGGCTGTCGGCCATTGAAATGGTCCACGGCTCGGCCGGTGCGACGGTGGTCGGCGCCAGCAAGAACCTGTGGTCACCGGCGGCGGTGGGCACGGCGTTTGACCTGAGTCCGGGCGCGCTGTCGTCGCTCGAACCCTTCCGTGATTACCTGACCATTGTCAGCAACACCGACGTGCGCAACGCCGAGGCGTTCGCGCTGCCGGAAATTGGCGCCGACCACTTCCGCTCGAGCGCGGTGTTCCTGACGCAGGCGCATCCCAAGAAGACGCAAGGCTCCGATGTGCACGCCGGCACCTCGTTGGACCAGATCTACGCGCAGAAGTACGGGCAAGACACCGCCATCCCGTCGATGCAGTTGAGCATCGAGACCGTGGACCAGGCCGGTGGCTGCGCCTACGGCTACAGCTGCGCCTACACCGACAGCATCAGCTGGGCGTCGCCGACGCAGCCGCTGCCGATGATTCGCGACCCGCGGGCCGCGTTCGACTCGCTGTTCGGCGTCGGCGCGACGCCGGCCGAGCGCGCCGCCCATCGCAAGACCGACAAGAGCATTCTCGACTGGGTCAGCGGCGAGGTGGCGCGGCTGCAGAAGGATCTCGGCCCCAGCGACCGCGCGCGCCTGGGCGCCTTCCTCGAGGAAGTGCGCGAAGTGGAACGCCGCATCCAGCGGGTCGAAGCGCAGAACGCGTCGGGCGAGGCCCGCGAACTGCCGGAGGCGCCCATCGGCGTGCCCGACTCGTTCGACGAGCACGTCAAGCTGATGCTCGATCTGCAGGTGCTGGCCTTTGCCACCGACGTGACCCGCGTGTTCTCGTTCAAGATGGGCCGGGACGGCTCGTCGCGCGTGTATCCGGAAAGCGGCGTCCGCTCGGCGTTCCACCCGGCGTCGCATCACGGCGAACGCGAAGATCGCGTCACCGACTTCATGAAGATCAACCGGTACCACGTCGGCATGATCCCGTATTTCCTGAACAAGCTGAAGAACACGCCCGAAGGCGACAAGAACCTGCTGGACAACACTGTCGTGCTGTACGGGTCGCCCATGGGCAACTCGAACGTGCACAACCACAAGCGTTGCCCGCTGTTCATTGCCGGCAAGGGCGGTGGCGCACTGCGCGGCAACCTGCACTTGAAGGCCGCCGACGGTACGCCGATGGCCAACGTGATGCTGACGCTGATGCAGGACCTGGGCCTGAGCGACATGAAGAGCTTCGGCGACAGCACGGGCCGCTTCGAGCTGACGTCGGTGCCGGCCACGACCGCCGCCGCCGAATAGATTGGCCACAGAGAACACAGGGGACGCAGAGAACGTTCTTGGAAACGCCAGTGCTGCTAAGTAGCGGACGGGCATTTTGAAGAGTTACTCGGTGTCCGCTGTGTCCTCTGAGGTAGTAGTTGTTGTGGGCACGTGACAGGGATAAGCGATATGCGCAAAGCACTTGGCGGTCTGGTCGGCGTGGTGGCACTGTCGTTGTCGGTGATGCTGGGCGCGGCCGGGACGGCGCCGGTCGCCGACGCGGTGATGAAGCGCGATGCCGAGGTGGTCCGCACGCTGATCAAGGGGGGCGCCGACGTCAACGCCGCGCAAGGCGACGGCATGACCGCGCTGCACTGGGCCGCGCGTAACGGCGACGTCGAGCTGACCCGCGTCCTTCTCTACGCCGGCGCCAACGTCAAGGCGAGCACGCGTCTTGGTGGCTACACGCCATTGCTGCTGGCCGCGCAGCAGGGGCACGCCGCCGTGATCGCGGCGCTCATCACCGCCGGCTCCGATGTCAAGGCGGCCAACGCCCTGGGCACGACGCCCCTGATGCTGGCAGCAGCCTCGGGCGATGCCCAGACCGTCACCATGCTGGTCGAGAACGGCGCCGAGATCGAAGCCCGCGAGAAGACCTTCGGCCAGACGCCCTTGATGTTCGCCGCCGCCGCGAATCGTCCCGATGCGATCGCCGCGCTGATCAAGGCGGGCGCCGACCTGAAGGTGACCTCGAAGGTCAACAACGTCGGCAGCCTAAGCGGCCCCGAACAGGAATTGCTCGCCCAGGCATCCGGCAGCGGCAACCAGGCCGGTGGTAACGGCCAGGGGCGCAATGGACAAGTCGTCGCGCCAGGCACCCAGGCGGCACCGGCCGCGGCAGCTGCCGGCGGTGGCGGTGGGCGCGGCGGCCGCGGTGGCGGCGGAGCCGCGGGCATTGATCGGCCCTACTTCTATAACGAGTTGATCGGCGCGCAGGGTGGCGCGACCGCGCTGTTGCTCGCCACGCGCGGCGGATACACCGACGCCGCCAAGATGCTGGTGGCCGCGGGCGCCAACGTCAACCAGATCAGCGCCGGCGACCGCACCACCCCCTTGCTGATTGCGACCATCAACGGACACTTCGACCTGGCCATGTGGCTGCTCGAGCAGGGCGCCAACCCGAATCTCGCGGCGCACAACGGCGTCACGCCGCTCTATGCGGCGCTGAACGTGACCTGGGCGCCGCGCGCGCTCTATCCGCAGCCGCGGGCATACAGCCAGCAGCGCGCGACCTACCTCGAATACATGAAGGCGCTGCTCGACAAGGGCGCCGATCCGAACACGCGGCTGACGCGCAAGGTCTGGTACTCCGAGTACAACTTCGATCTCGCCGGCGTGGATGAGATTGGCGCCACGCCGCTGTGGCGTGCGGCCTTCGCGGGCGACGTACCGGCGATGGCGCTGCTGATGGAGCGGGGCGCTGACGCGAACATTCCCACCATGCGTCCGGCCGGCCGCCAGCGGCTCGGCGACGCGACCGAAGTGCGCCAGGCGGCGGACGTGTCGTCGACACCGCCGGTGCCGATCGGTGGTCCCGGCGTGCCGGTGTTGCAGGCCGCCTCGGGCGTCGGCTTCGGCGAAGGCTTCGCCGCCAACTCGCACATTCATTCACCGGCCGGCTTCATGCCCGGCATCAAGTACCTGGTGGAAGTGGCCGGCGCGGCCGTCAACGCCGTGGACCACGACGGCAACACCGCCCTGCATCACGCTGCCGCGCGCGGCGACAACGAGGCGATCCTGTATCTCGTCTCGAAGGGCGCCGACGTGACCAAGGTCAACCGCGAAGGCCAGACGGTTGCCGACATGGCTAACGGTCCCGTGCAGCGCACGCAGCCCTACCCGGAAACCTTGAAACTGCTCGAGAAACTCGGCTCGAAGAACAACCACAAGTGCGTGTCGTGTTAATGCCGATGAAGAGACTCGTCGTCGCGTCGTTTCTCGCGCTCCCGTTTGTCGCTGCGGCGCAACAGGCGCCCAAGCCGGCGGTCGTTAAACCGGCCGTCGCCCACACACCGGCGGCCGCCACCTTGTTACCGGCCGAACAGCCGGCACTGGTCAAGCAGTACTGCGTGAGTTGCCACAGTGAGCGGGGCAAGGCGGGCGGCCTGTCGCTCGCGACTTTCGACGCCAACGACATCGTCGCGCACGGCGAGACGTCCGAGAAGATGATCCGCAAGCTCCGCGCCGGCATGATGCCGCCGGCCGGCGTCCGTCGTCCCGAGCCCGCAGTGATCAACGCGCTGGCGACGGCATTCGAGACCCGCATCGACCGCGCGGCGGCGCTCAGCCCCAATCCCGGGTCGCGTCCCTCGCAGCGCCTCAATCGCGCCGAGTACGCCCGCGCCGTGAAGGACCTGCTCGCGGTGGATATCGACGTCACCGCTTATCTGCCGCCAGACACCATCAGCGACGGCTTCGACAACATCGCCGACTCGCAGACTATTTCGTCCACGTTGATGCAGGGCTACCTGCGGGCGGCCAGCCAGATTAGCCGCCTTGCGGTTGGCGATCGCAACGCCTCGCCCGGTTCCACCACCTGGAAGGTGCCGCGCACGGCGTCGCAGATGCGCCATGTCGAAGGCGCACCGCTCGGTACCCGTGGCGGCATGTCGGTGCTGCATGTGTTTCCGGCCGACGGCGACTACCAATTCAAGATCATGCTGCACATGGGCCCCACCGGGGACCTGTTCGGTGGTCCGTATCGCGGCGAACAGATCGAGGTGTCCATCAACGGCGAGCGCGTCGCCCTGATGGACATCAACCCGCGCATGAACGAGCAGGACCCGAACGGCATGACCATGCAGACGCCGAAGGTCCACATCAAGGCAGGGCAGCAGCGCCTGTCGGCGGCCTTCGTGCAGCACTTCGACGGACCGGCGGACGACTTGATCATGCCGATCGAGCACACGCTGGCTGATACCAACATTGGCGAGGTGTTCGGCACCACGGCGCTGACCCACCTGCGCGACTTCACGGTGGCAGGGCCGCTGTCGGTGACCGGCGTGTCTGACACCGAGAGCCGCCGCCGCATCTTCAACTGCCGGCCGACCAATGCCGCTGAAGAGACCCGCTGCGCGGCCGACATCGTCCGCTCGCTCGCCGGCAAGGCCTATCGCGGTCCGGTGCATGCCGACGACTTCGCGGAGTTGATGACATTCTACGAGCGCGGCCGGAAAGGCGCGGACTTCGAAGCCGGCGTGCGCATGGCCGTGCAGGCCATTCTCGCCAGCCCGCGCTTCCTGTTCCGGATGGAGCAGACGCCCGCGACGTTGCGCGCCGGTCAGACCTACCGCGTCAGCGACCTCGACCTGGCGTCGCGCCTCTCGTTCTTCGTATGGGGCTCGGTGCCGGATGCTGAACTGGTCAAGGTCGCCATGCAGGGCACGCTGCAGACCCCCGCGGTCTTCAGTAAGCAGCTGAAGCGGATGGTCGCCGACCCGCGGGCCGAGGCGCTGTCCACGCGCTTTGCCTCACAGTGGCTGCGCCTGCAGGATGTCGAGAAGGTTCGTCCCGACCACCACTTCTATTCCTACTGGGACACCACGCTGTCGCAGGCGTTGGTGCGCGAGACCGAACTGTTCGTCGACAGCTTGATCCGCGAGGACCGGCCGGTCACCGATCTCCTGACCGCCGACCACACTTTCGTCAACGAGCGGCTCGCCAAGCACTACGGCATCCCGAACGTCCTCGGCGACCAATACCGCCGCGTCACCATTGCCGACCCCAACCGCCGCGGCGTGCTGGGGCAGGGCAGCGTGCTGTTGCTCACGTCGATCGCCGACCGCACCTCGCCGGTCCTGCGTGGCAAGTGGGTCATGGAAGTGCTGCTGGGTTCGCCACCGCCCGCGCCGCCGCCGAACGTGCCGGCCCTGGACGAGACCAAAGCGGTGGGCGATGAAGGCAAGACGCTGTCGACGCGCGAGCGCATGGAAGAGCACCGCAAGAACCCGGCGTGCACGTCATGCCACAAGGTGATCGATCCGCTCGGTCTTGCGCTCGAGAACTTCGACGTCACCGGTGTGTGGCGCATTAGGGACAACGGCGTCAAGGTGGATCCCGCTGGCGTCTTGTTCGACGGCACCGCGCTCGACGGTCCCATCGCCCTGCGCAGCGCGCTGTTGAAGCACCAGGACGTGATCATGCTCAGCTTCACCGAGAGCCTGATGACCTACGCGCTGGGCCGCCGCGTCGAGGCCTACGACATGCCGACGGTGCGCGCGATTGCCCGCGACGCCAAGCGCAATAACTACAAGTTCTCGTCGTTCATTTCTGGCGTCGCCAACAGCGCCGCGTTTCGCATGGGTCGGGTAGCGGCGGTCGAGACCACCACCGTTGCGGGTCGGTAACCGGAGGAGAGGCTGAATGTTCATCACCAAGAAGCACATTTCCCGTCGCGCCGTCCTGCGCGGCATGGGAGTGACGATGGCGTTGCCGTTGCTGGAGGCGATGGTGCCCGCGCGCACCGTGTTCGCCAAGACAGCCGCGGGCAAGGTGCGGTTGGCCGCCATCGAAATGGTGCATGGCTCCGCGGGTGCGACCAAGTTCGGCCTGCAGAAGAACCTGTGGTCGCCGGCGGCCGTCGGCAAGGGCTTCGACCTCTCGCCCTCGAGCCTCGCGCCGCTCGAGCCGTTCCGCGACTACCTCACGATTGTCAGCAACACCGACGTCCGCAACGCCGAAGCCTTTGAGCTGCCGGAAATTGGCGGCGACCACTTCCGCTCGAGCGCGGTGTTCCTCACCCAGGCGCATCCGCTGCAGACCCAGGGCTCGGGCGTGCGCGCCGGCGTTTCGCTCGACCAGCTCTACGCCCAGAAGTTTGGCCAGGAAACACCCATCCCCTCCATGCAGTTGTGCATCGAGGCGGTGGACCAGGCCGGTGGCTGTTCCTACGGTTACTCGTGCGTCTACACCGACACCATCAGCTGGGCCGGCCCCAACCAGCCGCTGCCGATGATTCGCGACCCGCGCCTGGCGTTCGACCAGCTGTTCGGTGTGGGCGCGACACCTGAAGAGCGCGCCATCCGCCGCGCCGAAGACAAGAGCATCCTGGATCTCATCAGCGCGCAGTTGTCGCGGCTGAACAAGGAGATTGGCGCCGCCGATCGCACGCGCCTGGCCAGCTACCTGGACGAAGTGCGCGAGATTGAGCGCCGTATCCAGCAGGTCGAGGCCTACAACAAGAGCGGCGAACCCCGCGAGCTGCCGACCTCACCGGTGGGCGTGCCCGACTCGTTCGACGACCACGTCAAGCTGATGTTCGACCTCCAGGCGGTGGCCTTCGCGTCCGACACCACGCGCATCTTCTCGTTCAAGATGGGCCGCGATGCCTCGAGCCGCGTCTACCCGACCAGTGGCGTGACCACCGGCTTCCACCCGGCATCACACCACGGCGACCGCGAAGACCGCGTGATGGATTTCGCGAAGATCAACAAGTACCACGTCGGCATGCTGCCCTACTTCCTCAAGAAGCTGAAGGACACGCCCGACGGCGACAGCAACCTGCTGGACAACACGCTGGTGGTCTACGGCTCGCCGATGGGCGACTCGAACATCCACAACCACAAGCGCTGCCCGTTGTTCTTCGCCGGCAAGGCCGGCGGCGCGCTCAAGGGCGGTCTGCATCTCAAGGCGGCCGACGGCACGCCGATGGCCAACGCCATGCTGACCGCGCTGCACGGACTGGGGCTGGACGAAGTCAAGACCTTCGGCGACAGCACCGGCGAGTTCAACCTCACCACGGTCCCCGAAGCGACCGCGGCTCAGGAGTAAGGGACCGCCATGTTGGGACAGAGACTGTTCGGGACCCTCGGCGTCGCGATATGCCTCTCGGTGGCCATGTCGGGGCAGACCCCGGCGTCGGTGGCCAACGCCGCCATGACCGGCGATCGTGAAGGCGTCCGCGCGTTCCTGAAGAAAGGCCTCGACGTCAACGAAGCGCAGGGCGACGGAACGACGGCCTTGCACTGGGCGGCGATGAAGGGCGATGCCGAGGTGGCGCAGATGCTGATCTACGCCGGCGCCAACGTGCGCGCCACCACCCGGCTGGGAGCCTACACGCCGCTGTATCTCGCGGCCAAGGGCGGCCATTCGGGCGTGGTCGCGGCGCTGCTCGCCGCCGGCGCCGATGCCAAGGCCTTGACCAGCAATGGCACCACGCCGCTCATGATCGCGGCCGCGTCCGGTGACACCAGGACCATCACGTCGCTCGTCGAGAACGGCGCCGACATCAACGCCAAGGACGGCGCGAAGGGGGAGACCCCGCTGATGTTTGCCGCGGCCTTCAACCGCGCCGACGCGGTCAAGTTGCTGCTGGCGCGGGGCGCCGACGCCAAGGCCACGACCACGGTCGTCGACCTGTTCGCGCTGACCGCTCCGGAAGAAGAAGCCATGGCCCAGGGTGCGGGCGGTAACGCGCCGGCCCGCCCGGCGGCGAACCGTCCGGTCGACGTCGCCGGCGCCACGCGTGGTTATCGCTACAACGAGCTGATCAGCTCGCAGGGCGGCCTCACCGCGCTGATGTTTGCGACGCGCCAGGGATTCGCGGATACCGCCAAGACGTTGATTGACGGCGGCGCCGACATCAACCAGTTGAGCGCCGGCGACCAGACCAGCCCGCTGCTGATGGCAATCATCAACGGCCACTTCGACCTCGCGACCGACATGCTCAATAGGGGCGCCAGTGCGACGCAGGTTGCGTTCAACGGCGTGACGCCGCTCTATGCGACGCTGAATATCCAGTGGGCGCCGAAGTCGTTGTATCCCAGCCCCAAGGCGTATCAGCAGCAGACCACGACGTACCTGGAGCTGATGAAGACGCTGCTCGACAAGGGGGCCGACCCGAACGTCCGCCTGCAGCGCAAGGTGTGGTACCAGGCCTTCAACTCAGACTTTGCCGGCGTTGACGAGAGCGGCGCAACGCCATTCTGGCGCGCGGCGTATGCCAACGACGTGGCGGCGATGAAGCTGCTGGTGGCGCATGGCGCCGACCCGAACATTCCGACCATGAAACCGGCCGGCCGGCCCTTCACCGGTGAAGGCATTCGTCAGGTACAGGACCTGTCGGGCGTGCCGCCCATTCCGTACGGCGGCCCTGGCGTCTACCCGCTGCATGCCGCCTCTGGCGTTGGCTACGGCGAAGGCTTCGCCGCCAACTCGCACCGCTACGCGCCGACGGGCTTCCTGCCCGCGATCAAGTATTTGGTCGAGGAGCTGGGGGTTGACGTCAACGCGACC
>CAMBHC010000061.1 GCA_945866285.1 Candidatus Sulfopaludibacter sp. SbA3
AAGAAGCCGTACTTCGAGCTGCACCATTTCTACGATCAGCTCTGCCCAGCCTGCGCGGAGGAGAACTTCGCCGCCCGCACCGAGCTCGCGGACTTGCGCGGACGCGTCGCGCTGCTGACTGGCGGGCGCGTGAAGATTGGTTACCAGGCGGGACTGAAGCTGCTGCGCTGCGGCGCGCACCTGATTGTGACGACGCGCTTCCCGCGCAATTCGGCGGAGCGATACGCGCAAGAACCCGATTTCGGCGAGTGGAGCCACCGCCTGGAGATCTACGGGCTCGACCTGCGGCACATTCCCAGCGTCGAAGCGTTCTGCCGCGACATGAACGCCACCCGCGACCGACTCGACTTCATCATCAACAACGCCTGCCAGACGGTCCGTCGTCCGCCCGAGTTCTACACGCACATGATGGCGGCCGAGTTGTCGTCGGCCAAGGACCAGCCGGAGCATGTGCGGCGGCTGCTCGGCGATGCCGGCCACGCGGTCGCGATCGTCGACCAGGGCCAGGGCGTGGTGGCGGCGGCCCAACTCTCGCAGGTGCCGCTACTTGACGAGGAACTGGTCGCGCGGTCGCACCTGTTCCCCGCCGGTCGCTTCGACAACGACCAGCAGCAGGTCGACCTGCGCGACCAGAACTCGTGGCGCATGCTGCTGGCCGACGTGCCGACGGTCGAGATGCTGGAAGTGCAGTTCGTCAACGCAATGGCGCCGTTCCTGTTCAACGCGCGGCTCAAGCCACTAATGCTGCGCAGCGCCGAGCGCGACAAGCACATCGTGAATGTCTCAGCCGTCGAGGGACAGTTCTATCGCGCCTTCAAGACCACGCGGCATCCGCACACCAACATGGCGAAGGCGGCGCTGAACATGATGACGCGCACGGCCGCCACTGATTACTTCAACGACGGCATCCACATGAACAGCGTCGACACCGGATGGGTGACCGACGAGGATCCCATCGAGATCGCGACGCGCAAGGTCGCCGAGCACCGCTTCCATCCGCCGCTCGACATCGTCGACGGCGGCGCCCGCATCGTCGCGCCGATCGTCACCGGCTTCAATACCGGGAAGCACGTGTGGGGCCAGTTCCTGAAGGACTATAAGTCAACGCCCTGGTAGCCACGAGCCAGGCGACGACGATGGCGGACACCATGGAGACGACGGCGCACGCGCCGCGCGCCCTATACTTTTGTGACATAGATGACCAAGCTCACGGTCGCCCTGCTGCTCGTCTTGCCGTTTCTGGAGCAACAGCCCGTTGACCTGCGCGACAAGAACTTCCGTGCGTCCTCCGAACTGGTGACCACTGCCGTCACCGTCCGTGACGCAGAGGGCCGCTTGGTCACCAACCTTACGCAAGCGGATTTCACAATCGAAGAAGACAGCGCGCCGCAGAGAATCACGCAGTTCAGCAAGGCACGCGTGCCGGTCAGCCTGACGATGGCGCTCGACATCAGCGACAGCATGCGCGGCCAGCGCATTGTGGACGCCCGCGGGGCGCTTGCCAACTTTCTCGACCACCTGCTGGCGCCGGATGACGAAGCGTCGTTGCTGGGCTTTAACCATGAAGCCAAGATGATCGCGCCGTGGACCACCGCGCGTGGCGGCATGCGCGCCAAGCTGGATGGGATCACGCCGTCCGGCGGCACCGCGCTCTACGACGCCATCGACGTGTCACTGCCGCTGTTCGAGTCGCGGATGCACCAGCGGGCCGCAATCCTGCTGGTGTCGGATGGCGCCGACACGACCAGCGACACGACTCCAACGCAGCTCAAGTACAAGCTGGTGCGCAGCGACGTGTTCCTCTATGCGGTCGGCATCGACTCGATCGATGCGCGCAACTCGCAGCGCATCAACCAATACACGCTAGGCGAGCTGACCAGCCAGGGCGGCGGCTACACGGAGATCATCCGCAGCGCCACCGAACTGGGTCCGGCCACCGAGCGGATTGCCGACGAGCTGAATCACCAATACATGATCGGCTACACGCCGGCGACGAAGGGTGATGGCAAGCTGCACACCGTGCGCGTGAAGGTGTCGAACACGGCTTACAAGGTCCGCGCCCGCCGCGGTGTCGTGCGCTAGCAGCCATGCTAGGCTACGCGGATGCGCGCAGCCCTCGTGATCGCCACCCTGCTCTCTACGTCGCTCCTCGCCCAAACACCGGCGCAACCGGACTGGGCCAAGGTTGACGAGGAGACCCTTAAACACTTCCTCGCCATCGTCAAGATGGACACCACCGACCCGCCGGGCGGTGAAAAGCCGGTGGTCGACTACATCAAGCAGATTCTCGAGGCCGAGGGCATTGCCGTGCAGACCTTCGCGCTGGAGCCTCACCGGCCCAACCTGGTGGCGCGCATCAAGGGCAGCGGCAAGCAGCGGCCGCTGTTGCTGATGGGCCACAGCGACACCGTCAACGTGGACCCCAAGAAGTGGATTCACCCGCCCTTCGGCGGCGTGCGCGACGGCGGCTACATCTACGGCCGCGGCACCGTCGACGATAAGGACAACGTCATCGCCAACGTGATGACCATGCTGATGCTGAAGCGGACGGGCGTGAAGCTGGATCGCGACGTGATCCTGCTGATCGAAGCCGGCGAAGAAGGTACTTCGCGCCTCGGCATCCAGTTCATGGCCAACCAGCACTTCGCTGAGATCGACGCGGAGTTCTGCTACGCCGAAGGCGGCGGCGTCACGCGCCAGAACGGCGAGGCGAAGTACGCGCGGGTCCAGACGGTCGAGAAGATTCCGCGGGCCATCACGGTCACGTCCAAGGGCGTCGCCGGCCACGGCTCGGTGCCGCTCGAATCAAATGCGCTCGCTCACCTCGGTGAAGCGGTCGGCGCCATCGCGGCCTGGACGCCTCCCATGCGCATCAACGAGACCACCGCGGCGTACTTCAAGCGCCTGGCTACGGTCTCGACGCCCGAGGAAGCCGCGCGCTATCGCGCCCTGCTGAATCCGGATCCGAAGATCTCCGGTCCGGCTGACGCCTACCTGCGCAAGAACGAGCCGAGCCACTGGTCGATGCTGCGCACCTCGCTGTCGCCGACGATGATCACCGGCGGCTACCGCACTAACGTGATCCCGTCCGAGGGCACGGCTAACATCGACACGCGGTTGGCGCCAGACGAGGACCCGGCCAAGTTCCTGGAGCTGGTCAAGCAGGTCGTCAACGACCCGCAGGTCGAAGTCAGCTACGGCGCGCGCGACACGCGGCCGCCGACGCCCACCGCCAAGCTCGACTCCGAAGCGTTCAAGGCGATCGAGTCGAACATCACCAAGCACTACAAGTCGATCACGCTGCCGACGATGAGCACGGGCGCCACCGACATGGCGTTCCTGCGGCAGAAGGGCATGCAGTGCTACGGCATTGGCCCGGCCCTCGACATCGAGGACGGCCCGAAGGGCTTTGGCGCGCACAGCGACCAGGAGCGCATTCTTGAAAGCGAGCTCTATCGCTTTGTCCGCTTCACCTGGGACGCGGTCGTCGACGTCGCGCGCGCGAAGTAGCCGGATGCCGTCATACCCGCCCTCGCGCCAGGGCGACGTCGTTGATGTCTATGGCGCGACGCGGGTCGCGGATCCGTATCGCTGGATGGAAGACCTCGAATCACCCGAGGTCGCGCAGTGGGTGGCCGCGCAGAACGCGGTCACTCGCGCGTATCTCGACTCCCTGCCCCATCGCCAGCCGCTCGTTGCCCGCCTGACCGAGCTGTGGAACTACTCGCGCGCCAGCGTGCCGGTGATCGAGAATGGCGTGCTGTTCTATTCACGCAATAGCGGGTTGCAGCGGCAGGCGCCGGTCTACATGCGGACCGGGGCCGGCGGGGTCGAGACGATGGCGCTCGATCCCAATGCCCTGTCGCCAGACGGCTCGGTGTCGCTCGCGCACTTCGCGCCTTCGCCGGACGCCAAGCTGCTGGCGTATGCCTCTGCCGCCGGTGGCGCCGACTGGGAGACGATTCGCATCCGCGATCTCGTCACCGGCCAGGACCGCGCGGACGAAGTGCGCTGGGTGCGTTTCTCGGATCTGTCGTGGACGAAAGACTCGCGCGGCTTTTTCTATTCTCGCTATCCCGAGCCACCCGCGCACAAGGTGCTCGAGGCCGCGCTCTCGGGCCAGGCTATTTACTATCACCGCCTGGGCACGCCGCAGTCGGACGACGAGCTGATCTATCAGCGGGTGGATCATCCCGCCTGGATTGTGAACGGCACGGTCACCGAGGACGGCTGGTACCTGCTAATCCGCACCTATCGCGGCGCCGACAACAACAACCAATTGCACTACCTCGAACTGGGCGGCGACACCCAGACTGTGGCCGGACCGATCGTACCGATCGTCGAATCCGGCAATGCCGAGTACTCACCGATTGGCGCCTACGGCTCGCGCCTCTACCTGCGCAGCGACCTGGACGCTCCCAATCGGCGGGTGATCGCGATCGACCTCGAGAATCCGGAGCCGGCAGCGTGGAGGGTCGTGATTCCAGAGCAGGCGGACGCCATCGAACAGGCTGCGCTCATTGGCGGACGCCTCATCGTCCACTACCTGCAGGATGTGCAAAGCCGGATCCGCGTGTTCGCGCTCGACGGCAGGCTTGAATGCGACCTCGCGCTGCCCGGCGTCGGCACCGTGTCGTCACTCGAGGGCCGCGCGGACGCGCCGGAGGTGTGGCTGGGCTTCAGTGCGCCGCTCGTGCCGGCCACCGTCTACCGGTGCGATCCTGACTCGGGGCGCCTCGAGGCGTTCGAGCCACCGGTGCCTCCCCTCGACACGAGCCAGTTCGAGACCCGCGCGATGTTTGCCGTCTCGAAAGACGGCACGCGCATCCCGTTCTTCCTGACGGCCCGCAAGGGCATCGCGCTGGACGGCTCACACCCGGTGATGCTGTACGGCTACGGTGGCTTTTCGATCAGCGTGCTGCCCGCCTATCGACCCGACGTGCCGGCGTGGCTCGAGCTGGGGGGCATCTTCGTCTCGGTCAACCTGCGCGGCGGCGCCGAGTACGGCGAGTCGTGGCACAAAGCCGGGTATCTCGAGAAGAAGCAGAACGTCTTCGACGACTTCATCGCCGTCGCCGAACACCTGGTCCGAGAGGGCTACACCAGTCCGTCACGGCTGGGCATCATGGGCGGCTCGAACGGCGGGCTACTGGTCGGTGCCGTGATGGAACAACGCCCCGAACTGTTCGCCGTCGCCATGCCGGCGGTCGGCGTGATGGACATGTTGCGCTACGACCGCTTCACCGGCGGCCGCTTGTGGGCGACCGAGTATGGCTCGGCCTCAGACCCGGCGCAGTTCCGTTACCTGATCAAGTACTCGCCGCTGCACAACGTGAAGGCCGGCACCTGTTATCCGGCCACGCTGGTGACCACGGCCGATCACGACGATCGCGTCGTGCCCAGCCACTCGTTCAAGTTCACCGCGGCGCTGCAGGCAGCACAAGGCTGTGAACGGCCGACGCTGATCCGCGTCGAGACCGGCGGCTCGCACGGCTATCGCCCCACCGACAAGCTGATCGCCGAGAAAGCCGATCAGTGGTCGTTCGCCGCTGCCCACATGGGCGTGAGCAGGCGGGACTGAAGTCCCGCCTCTACGTGTCCGCGTGGCGACAAACCTTTAGGTTTGTCGTTTACGTCCGCGCCGGACTGCGCATCGCATTGAACAACTCGATGTGCGTGTCGACGACGCGCTTGCGCTCGTCCTCGTTGATGGTCAACGACCAGTCATCGCGGATCGAGGTACCACCGAGGACAATGCCATCGCCCCTCGGCATCATGTGGATGAAGCCGGCCTCGGGTGTCACCGGCGCGTGCGCGCCGCCACTGGTGGAGTAGAGGATTTCCGACTGCGGCGCCAGGATGGTCAACTGGCCTTTGAGCGGCATCAACTCGGGATCGTTGAACAGCGCCTTCGAGCCAAGACCGGTGCAGTTGATGATCACGTTCTCGGTGAGCGTGGTCACGTCGCGCGGTGTCTCGAACTTGCGGATCACAACCTTGCCGCCCCACAACAGGAAGTCGTTCATCAGCGCGTCGAGGTAAATCGACGGCTCAATGCGCATCTCGGGACGCTCGATGGCGTACTTGGTCGGGAACGGATGCTCGCCCGGCTGCAGCAGGATGCGCGGATTGCTGATGTCGTCGGGCATCAGCACGTTGCCGCCGCGCGCCGCTTCGGCGTTGTCGGTCGGCGCGTAGTTCGTGATCCAGGTGATGCCGTACTTCGGACCGGTGAGCAACTGCAGGCGGCGATAGGCAATGCGAACCGCGGTGCGGAACTGCTCGTCCCACTCGGCTGTTCGCAGCTTGAAATCGACCAGGCCCGAAGTCGGCGTCCAGCCGGCCAGCGACATGTTGGAGGTTGTGTCGGGCGGCACCGTCGCCGCATAGATCGTCACCGCGAATCCATGACGCTGCAGCTCGCGCGCCGAAGTGAGGCCGGCCACGCCAGAGCCCATCACCGCTGCGGTGCGCTCAGTGTGCGCCATCGCCAGGTCGGTCGCCATCGACGCCGTCCCCCACGACAGCGACATGCCGGAGCCGCCGTGACCGAAGTTGTGGACGATGGTCTTGTTATCGAGCCGGGCGGTCTTCAGCACGAATCCCGAAGGCCGATGCGGACGCAGGCCGATGGTGGTCCGAATGACGCGATCCCACGCCGCGTTCACATGCGGCAGCCGCACGGGTGGCCGGGCGGGCGGCCGCACGGGTGCGGTGGCGACTGGTTTGGCGGCCGCGCGCGGGGCGCACGCCTGGGCCGCAATGCCAACGGCGGCCAGGCCGCCGAACTTAAGCAGGGAACGTCTGTCCATGTGTCGCACATGATACAGCGCCCAGTGGGCGCGTGGGGCTCGCCCCACCGAACCCTACGGTGAAGTATAAGTGTGGGGCTTGAGTCGGCTTCTCCTCGCGGCGCTCGTGTTCTTCGGCGTTTGGCAGCCACAGCCCACGGCCACCCCTGGCGCGTCGACGCTCGTCCCAAGCTTCTTTGACCTGCCGGTCACCGGCGGCACCGCGACCTACGAGGCGCTGGGCCTGGCTCCGGAAGAACGCGGGGTTGCGCTGGCCATCCTTGCGCGCTCGTTACACGGCCAGGGCACGGACCGCCTCGAGTCCGCCCGCCTGATCGCGTCGATCGTCGGCGCCCCCAACGTTCCCGCACCGCCGCTGGCGCCGGGCTCATCGCCCATCACCATTGCCGCGCCGCTCACCGCCGACCACTGGCGCGACGTGCTCGAGCTGCGGGGACGCACCGAACTGTTCCCGGCGCTGATTGCCAACCGGCCAGCCCTGCTGGTCGCCGCGGCGGCACTGGCGGCAGACCCGTCGCTGCGCGGGTTGCTCGAGCACGATCGCGCGTTGCTTCGCTGGTTGATCCGCACGGCACCCGGCGCGTTCCTGACGGCCTCGCGAGGACTGCGGATCGAGAACGATCGCATCGCCGTTCCCGGCGGCGCAGCAACCGAGCCGATCTGGGAGGCGCTCGCCGTCGAAAAGGTGACGCGGCCCGCCGACTTCATCCGCGCATTGGTGGCGCGCGACTCAGGCCGGCTGGCGTGGCTGTACGGCGCCATCGCGAACATGAGTCCCGAGCGCGCCGCCGCGGTGTTCGGTCCGGGACCGGTCGACGCGCAGGTCGAACAGACCCGGGCCATGCTCGATGCCTTTCGCCAGGGCGATCAGAACTGGAAGATCGAGGAGCACCCCTTCCTGCGCAGCGTGGCCGACTCGTGGATGGTCACCACGCAGGTCGCGCTCACCGACGGCCAGGTCGCCGCGCCGAACTGGCAGTGGCTGTGGGAGGCCGTGTTCGAGCGCTCGGACCTGTCCCGGCGCGAAGCCGCGGCCGTGCGGCGCACGCCCGCATCGCCCGTCACGCTGGCCTGGCTGGCCACGAAGATTGCTTCGTCGCCGCCACGCGAACGCCGCGAGCGTTTTGAGACGGTACGGCTGGCGCAGACGATCTTCGGCCGCGTCGCCGAGGCCGACACCACCGACGTCTTGATCGCGCTCGCCGGCTATCGCCGGTATCACGCGCTGATCGTCACGCTCGACCGTCTCGGCCTCCGCGCGCCCCACACCTACGCGCGCGCAGTGGAAGCGGCCCGCCGCCTGGACGGTCGTCCGGGACGTGAACAACACCTGGACCTGATCGCGTTCCAGGCCGCGCTGGCCATCGTCGAGCGGGCACGGCTGTCGCGCGCGATCGGCACCGCCTCCGCGGAACAACTGGTGCTGTCGCTGGCCGACACGGTGGATCGCGATGCGCCGTTCATGCCGGCGGTGGCAAAGTGGCTGACCACGACGCTCGCCGAGGGATTGCCGCCGCTGATCAGGCCGGATCGCTATACCGGGAAAACGGCGTACGAATCGCGGTTCCTGCAGGCGTTGGCGGGCCCCGCCGAGGAGCCGGCGCTGCGGGAAATCGAATGGGAAGGGCTGAAGTACCGGCTCGACCTCGCGTCCGCCGAGCACCAGCGGATCATGGAGATTCGCGATCAGCTCGAATCCCCCGGTCTCGACGCCGCACTCGCGTCGGGGCAACCCCAACAGATCGCCGACGCGCTGATGGCCATCGTCTACGCGCCGGCCCTGGGCGATCCCACGGGTCCCGCACTGCTTGGCGCCGACATCATCACGCGTCATGATTTCGGCCTCAACGCGCCGGCCACCTCGCGCGCCGGCCTGGCGTGGGCGCTACCGCGGGACCACGTCGGCGATGGCATGCCGTGGCGCGTCCAGGGGTCGTTACTCGGTCTCGATCTTGGGCTGGCACGGCTGGCCTTGCGCCGGCTCTCCGACAACGAGATGCCCGTGGAGCCAACCATCAACCTCAACGACCAGTTGACCATCGCGCGAACGACGCTCGCCATGAACCCGCGGGCGCTCACCGACGCCAGCCGCGATCGCATCGTTGAGTCCTTGGCACGCGGCAGCGCCCGGGTCCTCGCGGCCGGCCGCGACCTGAAGGCGCTGCTCGCGTTGGCCAACGAAGCGCATCTGTCGGCGTCGGTCCGGGAGTCGCTGCCGTGGACACTCAGCCGATCGCCCGAGTCCATTCCAGCCCTGTTCGCGCTGCGCGACCTGCTGTGGCTCGGCCAGCCCGCACTGAGCCAGGACGAGTTGGATCATTGGGGCGTTTACGTCGAGGGCCTCAACGGCCGGCTCGTCACGGCCATGCCGCCGTCGGCGGCGTGGGAAGACTTTGGCGGACGACCCGACGGTGGCGTGATGGGCACGCAGTCGCCGGACCTGGTCTTGCGGCTGGCCCAGGAGACCGCGCGACTGAAGCTGCCGGCTCAATTGGTGCCGTCGTTGCTGACGTTTGCCGCCCAGGACTACTGGCACGACGTGGCGGCCCGCTTCCCGGACGACTGGCCGGCGATGGCGCGACAAGCACTGGCGCTTTCGCCGGCGCGGGTAGAAGATTACGTGGCCGCGCTCGCCGGCGCCGGACCGCTGCGTTCGCAGTAAAAAGGGACCTGCTCCCCTTTTACGTAATGCGTAAGTCGCTTTGTAACTTGGAGGGGCTCGCCCCGATGGTTCGACTGCTGGTCTTACTCACGGCGTTCTCACTCGTCTCGCCGGCCAATCAGCCGACGGCGCCGGCCAAGGAGCCGACGGCTGCTGCTCAGGAACCGCCGCCCCCGACACCTGGGATTGAGCTCCGCATTGTTTCGCCGGAGCCAGACTTCTATGTGAGCGGGCCGACGCTGCTCAAAGTCGAGATCGTACCCAGCATACTGGCCACGCGCGTGGCGCAGTTGCTGTTCTTCGCCGACGGCAAGCAGGTCTGCAACGTGCTGGTGCTGGATCCGAACGCTGCGGAGTGCACCTGGGACGCCGGCGCCGAAGTCCGCCCGCACGTCTTCCGCGTGGTCGGCAACCTGATCGGCGGCGGCCGCATCGTGGCCAGTTCGCGCACCAAGGGGCTCGAGCAAGTCGAGAAGGTGAACGTCGAGGTGGTGCAGGTCACGGCGGTGGTGACCGAGAACAACCGCTTCGTCTCGGGCCTGCCGGCCGCGGCATTCAAGCTCACCGAGGATGGCAAGCCACAAGTGATCGGCCACTTCTCGGCCGAAGGCTCCCCCCTCGAAATCGTCGTGGCCATTGACGTCAGCGAGAGCATGACGCCGTCCATGCCGCAGTTGAAAAACGCCGTGAAGCGGTTCCTCGGCGCGCTCGGACCCAAGGACCAGGTCACGCTGGTGGCCTTCAACGACAACATGTTCACCCTCACGAAGCGCGAAACCAGCGTGGTGCAGCGCACGCGCGCCGTGGATCGCCTGGCACCCTGGGGCGGCA
>CAMBHC010000062.1 GCA_945866285.1 Candidatus Sulfopaludibacter sp. SbA3
TGGCGCCGCCACGCCCACGCCCGGCCACGCCGTATCCGGTCGGCCCGGAACCCGTGGCGGTTCCCGATGATCGCAAGCTGGTCGTGCAACTCGACACACCGGAACAGACCGCTGGCGTCGCGAAAACCATTCGCGGCGAAACCTGCACCGTGGCGTGGCGGCGACTGGTGCCCGGGGCCGCTGCCACGGACCTCGCGCCCGCGAAGAGCAGCGCTGAACTGTTCGTCTACGTGGCCAGCGGCGAGGCCGACTTGACGGCCACCGGCGTGTCGCAACGCGTGAGCGCGGGAACGATGGTGCTGATTCCTGCACAACAGGAACACGTGATGCTCAAGGCCGCCGGCCCGGCCAACGTGGCGCTCGTCGAGTTTCGTCCAGCGCTCCGCTAGGTATGAGCGAACGCGCTGAGGTCGTGATTGTCGGTGGCGGCGTCGTCGGCTGCAGCGCCGCCTGGCACCTCCGCCAGGACGGTTTCAGCGGCCGCATTCTCGTCATCGAGCGCGACCCCTCCTATCAGCGCGCATCGTCCTTCCTCGCCATGGGAGGCATCCGGCAGCAGTTCTGCACGCCGGTGACGGTGCAGATGGTGCAGTTCAGCGTCGAGTTATGGAAGAAGTTCGACACGACTCTTGGGACGCCGACCAGGCGGCCGCGCGCGTGGTTCCGCCAGCGCGGCTACCTGTTCCTCGCCAACGGCGCTACGGCCAGCGCCCTGACGAAGCGCTTCAACGAGGAGAAGGTCGCGGGCGCGAAGGTCCGGATGGTCGCCGTCGACGAACTGCGGCGGATGTTGCCCGACACCATGCTCGACGACATCCTGTTCGGCGTACTGGGCGAAGACGATGGCTACGCCAATCCACGCGAGGTGCTGGCGGGTTTTCGCGCCGGCGCGGAACTGTCGGGCGCCGAGTTCATGACCGGCGAAGTCACAGCAATCGATCAACGGGCCGGCGCGATCACCGGCGTGCGGCTCGCCGACGGCACACGAATCGCCGCGCCGATCGTGGTCAATGCTGCTGGCGCGTGGGCCGGCCGGCTGGCGTCACTCGCCGGATTGAACGTGCCCGTCGAGCCGCTCCGCCAGATGCTGTTCCGCTGCACCCTGCCGCGCCCGTGGCCCTATCGCTTCCCCATGCTGATCGATCCCGGCGGCGTGCACTGGCGGCACGACGATGCGACAGAACCGGGCGGTGCCGACAAGCTCATCCTGGCTTTTACGAACTGGGGCGAGAAGCCTGGCGAGAACTTCACGGCCGATGACGACCGCTGGAAGAAAGAGTTCTATCCGGCGATGGTGAACCGCGTGCCGGACTTGCACGACGTGACCGACGTGCACGGCTGGGCGGGGCTCTACGAGATGACGCCGGATCATAATCCGGTGCTCGGGCCGCATCCCGGCCTCTCAGGATTGATCTTCGCCAACGGCTTCAGCGGCCACGGGCTGATGATGTCGCCGGCCACCGGCAAGGTCGTGAGCGAGTTCGTGCGGTTGGGACGGTCAGTGACGTTCGACGTCGGGATTTTCGCGCCCGATCGCTTCGAGCGCGGCGTCCTGATTCATGATGCCGCGACGATCTGACGGCAGTGGTCCGGCTCAAGCCGGACGCCACATCTTCCTACGCCCGCCTGATTCGCACGAAGTTCGAGCCACCGCGATCGAGGTCGGCCGCAGTGTTGACAAACACCAGCGTCGCATTGTCGGGCGCCTTCGAGCGCTCGACGGCGCCATCAACCACGCGCGAGATCACTTCCTCGATGTCACCCCGCAAGTCGCACACCATCGGCACGACGCCGCGCCACAAGTTGAGGCGGCGCGCGACCTCTTCGTTGTCCGTCGCCGCCAGGATGATGGCCGGCGGCCGGGCGGCCGACAGCAGGCGGGCCGTCTGCCCTTCGCGCGTCACCGCGACAATCGCGTGCGCACCCGATCGGCGCGCCAGCGTGACGGCCGCGTCGCTCAACGCGCGCGTGTGACCAACGCTGGCCTGTTGGCCCTCGACCCCGGCCCACGGCAAGGGCATCGACTCGGCATCGCGAATGATCGCGTCGAGCACCTCGACCGATCGCACCGGATATCGTCCGGTGGCGGTCTCCCCGGACAGCATGATGGCGTCGGCACCGCCATCGACGGCGCCGGCCGCGTCGCTGGCCTCGGCACGAGTCGGCCGCGGCTCCAGCCGCATTGACTCCAGCACCTGCGTGGCGACAATGGCCGGCACCCCTCGGGCGTGCGCCTTGCGGAGAATCTCCTTCTGCACCCGAGGCACGCGCTCCAGCGGAATCTCCAGCCCGAGGTCACCACGCGCCACCATCACGGCATCGCTGGCCTCGAGAATCTCGTCCAGGTGATCAATCGCCTCAGGTCGCTCGAGCTTGGCGATGATCGGCACCTTGGGACGACCCGCCTCGACCATCACGGCGCGGGCGCGATTGATGTCATCGGCCGCCTGGACGAAGCTCAGCGCCACCATGTCGACGCCAAGGGCGAGGCCAAACGCCAGGTCCCGGCGATCTTTCTCGGTCATCTCGGATCGCAACGGCACATGCGGGGCGTTGATCCCCTTGTGCTCGCCGAGCTCCCCGCCATCGATGACGCGGGTGTGAATCTCGGCCGGCGACGCCGACACCACCTCGAGCTCGAGCTTGCCATCGTCGATCAGCAGCCGATCGCCCTTCGCTACCTTCAGTGCCAGTTCGGCGTAATTGGTAAAAACGCGTCCGGGGCCGCCGATGTCATCGCCAATCGCGACCACGAGCGGTGCACCAGGTTCCAGCAGGATGGGCTTGCCGTCGACGAGCCGGCCAATGCGGATCTTGGGACCACTGAGGTCCTGAAGGATGGCGATATGACGATTCGCGCGCTTCGCCGCCTCGCGGACCATGTGGAATTTCTGGGCATGATCGGCCTGCGTCCCGTGCGAGAAGTTCAGGCGGACGATATCGACGCCGGCGGCGATCAGTTCGTCGATGACGTGCGGCTCACGACTGGCCGGCCCGATGGTGGCAATAATCTTGGTGTGTCGCACGGTCACCAGCTTAGCGCGGAGTCGTTGGCCATGTCAGAATCGTTGGGTGACGTTCGCCAACATCGGAGCCATGCTCCAGACGCTGTCGTTGGGGTGCGGGGCACGCCGCATACTGGAAATCGGCACCGGCGACGGAAATTCTACCCTGGACCTGGCGGCGACCCTGCCCTCTGATGGCATGATGATCACGATGGAGATGGATGCGGCCCTCGCCGGCCAGGCGCGCGCGCGACTCGTCGCGGCAGGCCACGAGCATCGCGTCAGCGTGATGGTGGGCGACGCCACACGTTTTCTGCACAAGATAGCCGGGCCGTTCGATGTCATCTTCCAGGACAGCGATCAGCACCGCTACGAGCACATGCTCGACCGCCTGGTGGACTTGCTGCGTCCGGGCGGGCTGCTGGTCATGGATCACGTCGCGGACCACGGCGAAAATGAAACAATGGTGGCATTGCGCCAACGACTGGCCGCCGATTCTCGGCTCCACACCTCGTTCCTTCAGGTCGGCGATGGCGTGTCGGTTTCTGTAAAGCGAGCATCATGACTGTAGGTGAATGGCTGGAGTGGGCGAAGGCAGACGCGCTGAAGCGCGAGTTGCCCGACCTGGTGGCGCCTCTCGCGGGACTGGCGCAAGCGACCGAACGCCTGCGCGCGGCAGACTGGAACGACGATGCCGACCACGCGACGCCCGTCGTCCTGGGTCACGGCGAATCACCCCAGTGGCGGGGGGCGAAATGACCATCGCCGACGCCGCTCCGCGCCTGGCCAAGGGCCAGCTCAAGTCAGAGAAGCTGACCGAAGAGTGCCTGTCGCAGATTGAAGCGCTCAATCCGAAGCTAAACGCTTTTATCACCGTCACTGCCGACGAGGCGCTGAAGGCCGCGCGCGATGCCGACAAAGATATTGCCGGTGGACGCTACCGCGGGCCGCTGCACGGCATTCCGGTGTCGCTGAAGGACCTGGTGGACCTCAAGGGCATCAGGACCACGGCCGGATCGCTGGTGCGAGCCAGCCACGTGGCCACCGAAGATGCTGTCGTCACGTCGAGACTGCGCGACGCCGGCGCGGTCTTCGTCGGCAAGACCAACCTCCACGAGTTCGCGTTCGGCACGACCACCGAGGATTCCGGATTTGGTAAGGCCCACCATCCCGTGGATCCATCCCGGTCCCCGGGTGGGTCGAGTGGCGGCTCGGCCATCGCCATCGCCACGGGCATGTCACTCGGCACCGTCGGCACCGACACCGGCGGCTCCATTCGCATCCCCGCCGCCGTGTGCGGCATCGTCGGGCTGAAGCCGGGATGGGGAGAGATTTCCGCATCGGGTGTCGTCCCGCTCAGCCGCCAGCTCGATCACGTGGGCCCGCTCGGCGCGTGCGTGACCGACGCGTGGATTCAATACAACGCGATGCTGCCGGCCGGTCGGCAGACGACGGGTGTGCCGGCTGCCGCGTCGTTGAAGGGCCTGCGCCTGGGCGTGCCGGCGGGCTACTTGTTCGACCAGCTCGATGCGGATGTTGAGCGCGTGGTGATGAGCACCATCGACACGCTGCGCCGCTCGGGCGCGATTGTCACGGAAGTCGCCATTCCGCATGCGACCGACATGGCCGCCATCTACCTGCACCTGGTGTTGGGCGACGCCGCGGAGTATCACGCAAGGACGCTGATGTCGCGGCCCCAGGACTACACGCCGAACGTGCGGCTGCGTCTCGAGATGGCGCGCTACGTTCTTGCGGAAGACTACGTTCGCGCGTTGCGCGGCAAGGCCGTGATCGCGCACGAAGTGGATCGCGCCATGGACGGCGTCGATGCCCTCGTCCTGCCCTCGCTGGCGATTCCGGCGCCGCCGATTGGCGCCGTGACCATGCCCGTCAAGGGCGGTCCCGAAGCGGTGCGGACGTTGATGCTGCGCTGCACGCAGCCGTTTAACCTTTCGGGCCACCCGGCCATTTCGATCCCGTGCGGGCATGCGCACGGCGGGTTACCCATCGGTTTCCAACTGGCCGGTCACCACGGCCAGACGCCGGCCCTTGTGCAAGCGGCGCTCGCTGTGGAGCGCGCCATCGCGCACGCCGGATGATTCAGCGGTATTTCCACAGTTGGGAGCAGCAGCTCGCCGCCAGCAGGCAAGCGGCGAAGCGGGCCTGCTGACCTACACGTTTCCGGTCGACCTGTCGTTGAACCTGGGAAGGTTTCTGGCGACGAAACTCTAGGGGTCTGACCCTACAGCATCCGCATCAGGCGGATGAGGGCGTCATAGATCGAACCGGCCAGCGACTGTACGAGCGGTGTGACCTCGCCGGAATCCATCGATTCGGCCACTGTCACCGGGTCGGTGAGCAGCAGCCAGACGGTGGCCCCCGCGATGATGGTGGCCATCAGCCCGATTATGCCGACGAGGCTGAACAGCCGGCCGCCAAGTCCTGACGGCTTCCGCTGGATCTTGATATCCATGGCGAAGCGAGGATCATACACCCCGCAATCTAAGGGTTGGACGTAAGCCCGGCCATTCCGGTTCGGTTGGCTAAGCGACGAGGACGATCTTGCCGAATTGCTGCCGGGCTTCCAGCCGCCGCTGCGCTTCGGCGGCCTCAGCCAACGGGTAGGTCTGGTCCACGACCGAGCGCAGCTCCCCCGAAAAGAAGAACTGCGCCGCCCGCAGGAGTTCGCCCTTGCGGCCCATGTAGGAGCCGAGCAGCGAGAGCTGGCGCCCGAACAGGAAGCGCAGGTCGAGTTGCGCGTCGTGTCCGGTGGTGGCCCCGCAGGTGACGAGACGACCGGCGCGAACCAGGCATTTCAAGCTGCGTTCCCAGGTCGCCGTGCCGACGTGCTCGACCACCACATCCACGCCGCGCCCACCGGTGAAGGACTTAATGGCGGCGGGCACATCCTGCGTCGAGTGATTCACCACCTCGTAGGCGCCAAGTTGCCGCGCCTTGGCGAGCTTGTCGTCGGTGCCGGCCGTGGCAAACACGCGGGCGCCATGACGCCACGCGATCTGGATAGCAGCTTGCCCGACCCCGCTACCGGCGCCAATCACCAGCACATCTTCGCCCGCCCGCAACTTCGCCCGCGTGATCAGCATGTGCCACGCGGTCAGGAACGTCAGTGGAAACGCCGCCGCTTCGACGAAACCAATCGCGTCAGGAATCGCGATGAGGTTTTGGACCGGCACCTTCACATACTCGGCGTAGCCACCGTCGCTGCGGTACCCGAGCACGTCGTAGGTCGGGCACTCGTTGTCGCGACCGTCGAGGCAGGCCGCGCAGCGCCCGCACGACAGGCCGGGCTGCAGCATCACGCGGCGGCCGAAGCCGTACTCACCACCCGGCGCGCTGACCACCTCGCCGGCGACGTCGGCGCCAGAGATATGCGGAAACGGAATGCTGACCCGCTCAATGCCGCGGCGCTGCCACAAGTCGAGGTGATTGAGCGCGCAGGCGCGCACGCGCACAAGGGCTTCGCCCGGGCCGGCCACCGGCTCGGGGACGTCTTCGTAGCGGAGGACGTCGGGCCCTCCGTGTGCGTGGAACCGAATCGCTTTCACGGTCAGATTTCCGGGGTCAGAACCTGATGCGGGCCGAGGCCCAGGTCAGGCAACGCTGCCGCAATCTTATCCAAATCCCCGACGACCAGCGTGGTCATTCTGTCGAGGTCCAGATAGCGCGCCGCAACCCGGCTCACCTCGTCGCGCGTCACCTGTGCGAGGCGCGGAATGAAGTCCTCGAAGTACGAGTCGGGCAGGCCATGAAGGGCCAATTGCGCCACGGATCGCGCCACTTGCGTGGCGGTCTCGAACCCGCGCGGGTAGCCCTTGCTGACCGTGGCAAACCCCATCGACAGCTCTTCGTCCGTCACCGGCCTGGTCGACGCGATGTCGCGAATCTCGTTCAGCGCCTCGCGAATGGCGGGCACGGTGACGTCGGTGCCGACGCTGGTCTGCAACACGAACGGGCCCATGCCGCGCCGCAGGTCGAACCCGGTGCGCACACCGTAGGTGTAGCCCTTGGCCTCGCGCAGGTTGAGGTTGACGCGGCTCACGAACTGCCCGCCAAGGATGGTGTTGAGCATCAGCAGCGCGGCATAGTCTGGCGTCGCGCGCGACGCGCACACGTGGCCAATGCGCAGCTCTGATTGCGCGGCGCCCGGTCGCGACACCACGCCAAGCGTCGTCTGCGGCCGCGCCGGTGGCGGCGCCAGGGCGGCGGCGCGGTCAATGGCCATCGTGGACGAAGCGGCCCGCCATTCACCGAATGCGCTCGACGCCAGGTCCAGCAGCTCTTCAGCCGGCCGATCGCCGACGACGATCAGCGTTGCGCCGGCCGGCGCAAACAGCGCCGCATGCAGGAGCCGCGTTTCATCGACGGTCGTCGCCGCCAGCGACGCGGTCGTGCCCAGTCCGAGATGACCGTACGGATGCGTGTCGTACAGCGCGCGCGCGAACGCGCGTTCCGCCATCGCCCCGGCATGGTCCTTCATCTGCCGCAGGCGCTCGAGGCGCAGGTTGCGAATCCGGTTGAAGTCGTCCGCGCTGAGATTTGGCGCCGACACAATCTCCTGCACCAGAGCCAGTCCGGTCTCGGCAAACCGATCCAGTGTCGTGAGCGACACGACCACGGCGTCGGCGCCGACTTCGAGATCCAGGTCGCCGCCAATGCGCGCGACCCGGTCCGCCAGCTCGAGCGCCGACTGGCCGCGGCTGCCCTCGTCCAGCAGCCCCGAGGTGATCGACACGAGGCCATGACGGTGCTGCGGATCCGCCGATGCCCCGCCGGGCACCAGCAGCACGATCGAGATCACCGGCACCGAGCGATGCGTCACCGCACGTAGCTCAAGGCCGTTCGGCAACGTGCGCCTGGCGATGCGTGGAAAATGAAACGGCCGGTCCGGTCCAAGACTCGGCAGGCGGCTGCGATCAACAGGGCTCATGAAACGTGGACCTCGGTGGCGCCGGCCAGGGCCAGGTCGCGCCGGCCCTTGGGGACAACGGAGAGCGAGACACTGGGAGCATCCTGCAACCATCGCCGCGCCGCGGCCGCGGCCGCCGCCGCGGTGAGGTTGAGGTACCGCTGCCGATCACGATCGAAGAAGCCCGGATCGCCCAGGTAGGTGTTGTAAGCGTTCAACTGATCGGACTTGCCACCAAAGCCGCCGACGGTTTGCAGGCGATAGAGGAATTGCGCCTCGGTCTGGGCCAACGCGCGCTCCATCTCCGCAGGCGTCGGTCCGCCTGTGGCAACCTGCGTCACGGCGGCTCGAATCGCGGCCTCGAGCTCGGCCAGCGAGACGCCGGCAGCGGCCGTGCACGCCATCTGGAACATGCCGCCCATTTCGCGCGACTGCTGGTACGCCGATACATCAGTGGCGATGCGGCGCTCGTAGACCAGCAGCTTGTAAAGACGCGAGGTCTTGCCCTGCGCCAACACGTCAGCAATCACGTCGAGTTCCGCATCGTCGTTCGCGAACATCGCCGGCGAATGCCAGGCCAGGTAGAGCCGCGGCAACTCGACGCGGTCCTCGAGCACGAGGTTGGCACTCGCGGTCAACGACGCGTCGGCGCGAACCAGGTCGGGCACCGGCCCCGGCGCCAGGTCGCCGAAGAACTGTTCCGCGAGGTCGAAGCCGCGATCGGTTTCGAGATCACCTGCCAGCACCAGTGAGGCGTTGGCAGGGTGATAGTAGGTCCTGAAGAACGCATGCACGTCATCCAGCGAGGCGGCCAGCAGGTCCGCCGGCGCGCCGATGGTCGGCCAGTGGTACGGATGATCGGGTGCGAACATCGCCGCGGAAAGCGCCATGCCGGCCATGCCGTAGGGCCGGTTCTCGTAGTTCTGGCGACGCTCGTTCAGCACCACATCGCGTTGGTTGGTGAACTTGTCCTCGGTCAGCGCCGGCAACAAGTAGCCCATCCGATCTGATTCCATCCACAGCGCCAACTCGAGCGATCCGGTCGGCACCACTTCCCAGTAATTGGTCCGGTCCGTGCTCGTCGAGCCGTTGATCAGGCCGCCGGCCCGTTGCATGGGTGGAAAGTAGCCGTGGTTGTGATGCTCGGAGCCCTCGAACATGAGGTGCTCGAAGAGATGCGCAAAGCCCGTGCGGCCGGGCCGCTCGTTCTTGGAGCCGACGTGGTACCAGAGGTTCACCGCCACCATGGGCAGCTGATGATCCTCATGAACGATCACATCGAGGCCATTCGAGAGGGTGCGTTTGGTGTACGGTATCTGCACGTTGCCTCCGATTATGTCATCTCCGTGGGCCATGCTCGGCGTCGTCTCCCTCGCGCAATTCCTCGGCATGACCCTGTGGTTTTCAGCGACGGCGGTCACGCCGCTGCTGGTGCGCGAGTTCGACATCCCACCCGGCCACGTCGCGTGGCTGACCATGGCCGTGCAGGCCGGCTTCGTCGCCGGCACGCTGGCGAGCGCGTTCGCCAATCTCGCCGACGTCATTAATGCCCGCACGCTGATGTTCATCGGCTCGCTGGCCGGCGCCGCCGCCAACGCGGCGGTGATCATCGCGCCAGGATCGACTGCCGTCATCGTGCTGCGCTTTCTCACCGGCGCAGCCCTGGCGCTGGTTTATCCACCTGGGATGAAGATCGCGGCCGGCTGGTTTCGCGACCGGCGCGGCTTCGCGCTGGGCCTGTTGATCGGCGCGCTGACGCTCGGCAAGGCGTTTCCGCACTTGCTCACGGCGCTGTTTGGCGACAACTGGCACCAGCCGATGCTGCTGGTGTCCGGACTTGCCGCGCTGGGCGGCGTCATGGTGCTGGCCGTCGTGCGCGATGGTCCTTACGTCGCCGCCACGGCGCCATTCGATCCGCACGCCATCAGGAGGATCCTCTCCAGTCGCGGCGCCCGGCTCGCGACCTTCGGCTACCTCGGACACATGTGGGAGCTCTACGCCATGTGGACGTGGGTCGCGGTGTTCGCGGCCGCCAGCTTCACCGCCTCGGGCATGCCCAACGCCGGCGCGGCCGGATCGGTGGCGGCGTTTCTCGCCATTGGCAGTGGCGCCGCCGGCTGCGGCCTGGCCGGCTACCTCGCCGACCGTCTCGGCAAGGCGCGCGTCGCCATGTGGGCCATGCTCGCCAGCGCGGCCTGCGCGGCGCTGACGGTCGTCGCGTTCGGCGCGTCGCCGTTCTGGCTCTACGCGCTCGTGATGGTCTGGGGCTTCGCGGTGGTCGCCGACTCGGCGCAGTTCTCGGC
>CAMBHC010000063.1 GCA_945866285.1 Candidatus Sulfopaludibacter sp. SbA3
TTGAAGACTACGCGGCGGATCGAATCGCGCTCGACCAGGTGCGGACTAATATCTGGTACACGTTCCGCCGCCACAACATCGAGATCCCGTGGCCGATCCAAATTCAGTACGAGCGCGACGAAGAACCGGTGCGCACCGAGGCGCACGTCGTGGCGGCGGCGGAACGGCTGGGTTCGATTGACCTGTTCGCGACCCAGTCCGTTGACACGCGCCATCGACTGGCGACATCTGCGGCGCACCACCTGTTTGCGGCGGGCGAGGCCATGGTTCGCCAGGACGCCGAAGGCGATTCGATGTTCGTGCTCTTGAGCGGTCGCGCGCGTGTCACGCTGGAGCCGTTGGGACAGGAAGTGGCGATCATTCCCTCGGGTGGATTCTTCGGCGAGATGTCGATGCTGACCGGCGACCGCCGAACCGCGACCGTGCGCGCACTGGATGATGTGCAGGCGCTGGAGATTTCAGCGGCGGATTTCCGTGAGTTGGCGGTCGCCGACCCGGTACTGCTCGACCATATCTCCAGCATCGTCACTTCGCGCCGGGCCGGCTTGGACGAAGCCCGTGCGGCCGCCGCAGCCGCGGTCGTTCCAGAAGCGAAACAAACGCTACTGGCGCGCATGCGCAAATTCTTGCAGGTCTAGCGCTGAGCGACGGATTTATCGGCCATCGCCTCTTCCCGCCGTATCTGATTTCCAGCTATGAGTGGACCAAAATGACGAGCTAATGCGGCGGTCATCATTAGCGGGACGGCATTGCCGACGTGGCGTGCTTGGTCATGATCAGTGCCATGGAAAATGAAGCGGTCGTCGAACGACTGCAGGCGGGCAGCTTCGCGAACGGTTATGGAACGATTATCTCCACAGTGAGTGAACCAGCCGGAGCCCGGGTTTCTAAACTGGAATGTCCATGACGTCCGTCAACGGCTGGAAGACGTCAACTGCGTCGGGCCCTGTCGTCACGCCAGGTCCGGTGCCGTGATTTCTGGGTAGGCGGCCAACCTGAGCAGCTGTTCGCGGAATTCCGCGTCGCGGAAACGCGAGCGCACACCCGCGAGCGTCAGGAATGCTCTGGCTACAAGCTCATTCATCTTAGTAACATGGGCCGTTCGTCTAGGCACAATGGTCCCCAAGCATGCGCTTCATCTAGCCTACATACTCCTGGCAATTACCTTTGTCCCGAACACCGCGGCGGGCCAGACGCCGGCCGCTCCGCCGCGACCGGCACCTGCGCGACCCGCCGCGCCGGCCATCGGCGCCGCCGAGATCGTCAGTCTTCAAGGCACCGGCCAGGCGCGCATCGACGAGGCGCAGGCGTGGGGCGGCGCGCAGGTGAAGCAGGTGCTCGGCGCCGGCCACTTCGTGCGGACCGGCGAGCTGAGCCGCATGGGCCTCGTCTTCGCCGACGAAACGCAGATGCGTCTCAACCAGAACACTGTCCTGCAAGTGAAGCAGGCGACCGGACGGGACAACAGCGATTCAACGGTCCTCAGTTTGCTCTCGGGCCGCGGCTGGTCGCAGTCAAAGGTCGCCCCGAAGAAGCTGGTGATCCAGACCCCGTCGGCGACCGCCGCCATTCGCGGCACCGACTGGGAATTGAGCGTGGACGATCAAGGCACGTCCACGCTGACCGTGCTCAGCGGCGAGGTCGAGTTCTTCAACGACTTCGGCGCGGTCAACGTGCTGGCCAACGAACAGGCACGCGCGGAAATCGGCAAGCCGCCAGTGAAGCTGTTGATCAGCAACCCGCAGGATCGCGTCCAGTGGGTCACGGCTTACGAGGTCGATCCGCTCCGCAGCATCGCATTGGTGTCGAACCGCGTCGAGGTGCTGCGCCCGCGGCTCGAACAGGTGGCGGCGGATACGCCGGCGCGCACGCTCGAGCGCGGCGAAATCCTCGCCGACCTCGGGCGCTGGAACGAGGCTAGGCCGCTGTTCGCATCCGTCCTCGCCGCCGATCCGAACAGTGGTGCCGCACTGCTGGACCTCGGGTTTGTCGCGCTGCACGAGGGCGATCCCGCGCAGGCCACGCTGCTGTTCACGCGCGCGGAAGCCGCGCTCGGCGCCGAGCGTCAACAACTTCTCGCGCTGGGCCGCGCCGCGGCGGCCATCCAGGCCCAGTCGTTTGCGGACGCCGTGGCGGCGCTCAATCGGTTGCGTGGTGACTCGACATTGACGCAGGCCGCTCCGTACCTGCTGCTGTCCGATCTGATGGTCTACAGCGGCGAGAACGCGCCGGCGCTCGAGTACGTCAACGAAGGCCTCGCGCGGTTTCCGGATGACGACCGGCTGCTTGCCATGCGCGCGCGCATCTACATGCACGCCGACAAGATCGCGGAGAGCCGCGCGGAAGTCGATGCGGTGGTCGCCAAATATCCCCGGTCGCTGGAAGCGCGCGTCGCGCAGGGCGATCTCGCGCGCCGTGAAGGCGATCCGGTTGGGGCGCGCACCGCTTACATGACGGCGCTCGACCTCAACCCCAGCGAATCCCGCGCATGGTATGGACTCGGCGTCATCAGCGCCGAGCGCGAAGACGTGCGCCGCGGCCGCAACGATCTGCGGCGCGCCATCGAGCTGGATCCGGACGGCGCCGGTTTCGTCAGCGAGCTCGGCACGCTCGAGAACCTGGGCAACAACTTCGCCGAAGCCGAGCGCCAGTACGCGCGCGCGCTCGTCATCAATCCCAACGACTACGTGGCGATGACCGGACAGGCGCAGCTCGCGCTCAAGCGCGGCGACGCCCAGTCCGCACTCGATCTGCTGCTACGCGTCGGGCTGCTCGAGCCCCGCTACGCGAGGGCGCATCTCTACATGGCGGTGGCGTATTACCGCCTCGGCCGCATCCAGCGCGCGCGCGAGGAGCTGCAGCGCACCAGCGCGCTCGACCCGAAGGACCCGCTGCCCTACATGCTGTCGAGCATGATCGACAGCGACACATTCGATCCGGGCCGCGCCGTCGCCGCCGGACGGACGGCGCTCACGCTGATGCCGTTTCTGAAGTCGCTCAACCAGCTGGCCAACAACCAGAAGGGCAGCGCCAATCTCGGCAGCGCGCTGGCGACGTTTGGCATGGAGGAATGGGCGCAGACGCTGGCGCAGGAATCGTATTTTCCATACTGGGCCGGCAGCCACCTGTTCCTCGGCGATCGCTATCCGGGCCTGTTCAACAAGAACTCGGAATACTTCGCAGGCCTGATGGCCGATCCGACGGTGTTCGGCGCCAGCAATCGCTACCAGAGCCTGCAGTCGAAGCCGGGCCACTATCTGAGCGGTGGGTTTTCCTACAACAGCAACCTCGGCGTGATTGCGCCGACTGCGACGGTCAACGGCCTCATGAACATCCCGCGGCCGGCCTCGTACCTGTTCACGGCCGAACAGACCCGGCTCACCGAAGACGGCGAGGGTTTCAGCGGCAACATCAACCAGTTCACCGGCGCGCTCGGCACCATGCTGACGCCCGCCCTCGGCATCTTTGGCTGGCTCACCTACGAGGACCTCGACGTCTCCGCGCCGGCGGCAGAAGACTACGGCAAGCAGCGCTACCGATCGATCACCAAGAAGATTGACGTGGGCTTTGCCTACAAGTATTCGCCCCGCTCGATGACGTGGGTGAAGTTGGGCGTCGGTCACATCGGTACCGGCATTCATGAAGACACCCAGAAAGCCGGCGATCCCTTCCTCGATTGGTTCTCAGGCGACAACGGCCGTGACGCGCAGGCGCGCCACAGCCTGACGCTCGGCCGCCACGAGATGACCGTCGGCGCCGAAACCGGCAAGCGCGATCAGCTGGAGTTCGAGCTGTTCGGCAGCGGCCTTGGCGCCGAGGGCACGACGGCCGCGATCCGCCTGCCCGTGGTGGATACCTCGCACACGCTCTATGCCACCGACCGCATCGACTTGGGCTCGCACTTCCTGATCGACGGCGGCGTCTGGGTTCACCGCTACCAGAAACAGGTGACGACGGAGTACGACGCGGCCTGGGGATTCTTCTCGGAGACCGTGGCCGAAGGCTTCAATCGCACCCGTGTCTCGCCGCGCATCGGCATCGTCGCGCGGCTGAGCGAGCAGCGGTTGTTCCGGGTGGCCTACCAGCAGTGGGTGCGGCCCGCCGCCGAAAACACCATGGCGCCGGTGGCGACCGCCGGCATCCCGGTTGACGACCAGTTGGTCACGATCGGCGGCCGGATCGAGCAGGTCAAGGGACAGGCGGAATGGGCGTTTACACCGCGCACGTTCGCGATGGCGTTCGTCGAGCAGAAACAGATCACCAATCCGGCGTGGAGCGACGGCATCAAGCAGGCGCCCAGCCAGGCGAACCTGAGGAAGATCCGCAACGCCACCAACGTCAATATTGCCAACGCCGACGTGCTCGAGGACATTCCCATCTTCGAGAAGGGCGACGTGCGGTCGAGCGGTGTCAGCATCAATCAACTGCTGAGCAATCGCATTTCGGCATATGCGCGCTACCGCTTCACGGACTCGAAGAGCACCAGCGCGTATGCGTTCGGCAAGCTGGTGCCGCTCCTGCCTCGTCACAACGTCGTGTTCGGGTCCACGGTCGTGACGCCGCGGCGGCTGCAGATCCAGATGCAGGCGGTCTATCGGAGCTTCCGCTACGGAGACGAGGAGAACACCGAAGACGAATACTACGCGCCGGGCTGGAGCGCCACGCTGCGTGGTTACTGGGAGCTCCCGAACAAGCGCTGGTCGATTGAGACCGGTGTTGACGACCTGTTCTCGAAGATGTCTTACACCTCCTACTTCGTGAACCTCAAGGCGAACTTCTGACATGACGATCCCCCGGATCCTTCGCTCGCGCTCGGTGCTGATCGCGGTTGGCGCGTGGCTGGCCGTGGCGGCCGTCAGCAGTACGGGTGTGTGGAATCTCCTGGAGTTGCGGGGCTTCGACCTGTGGTCGCGCGTGGCGGTGCGGCCGGTGGCCGATGCCGGCATCACCATCGTCGGCATCGACGAATCCTCGTTCGGCGAGCTGCAGCAGCAGTGGCCGTGGCCCCGCAGCGTGCATGGACGTCTGGTTGATGCGCTCACCAAGGCCGGCGCCGCCGTGATCGCCTTCGACATCGTGTTCGCCGAGCCGTCGGTTCCTGAAGAAGACGCGGCTTTCGCCCAAGCGATCTTCAATGCCGGGCCGGTCGTGCTGGCCGGCGACCTTGCGACGCAAGAGAATGCCTACGCCGACCAGGTGATCCAGGTCGAGCCGCTGCATGCCCTCAAAGAAGCCGGAGGGATCAAGGGCCTCGCCGCCGTCAATCTCGACAACGACATGGTGCTGCGGCGGGTGCCGCAGGACTCAGAAGCGTTCTGGCGGGTCGTGCTGCGCCAGGATCCACGGCCGGAGCGGCGCGCTGCCGCCGATCGCGCGGTGGACGAGCAGACGTTCATTCGCTACGCGGGACCCGATCATTCGTTCCCCTACGTCTCCTACTACCAGGCGCTCGATCCCGATACGTTTCTCCCTCGTGATTCGCTGAAGGGAAGGGTCGTGCTGATTGGGCGCGACGTCAAGGCGTCGCCCGAACCGGGCGCGCCGCAGCCCGACATGTTCGCCTCGCCGTTTTCCGCCGCGACCGGGCAGCTCACACCCGGCGTTGAGTTCCATGCCAACGCGATCGCCACGATGATGACGGCGAGCGAGATTCGTCCGCTCGGGCGGCTCGCGTGGCTCGCCATCGCCGCCGCGATCATCGGCATCGCGGCATGGGCGATGCGCCACTGGCGTCCGATCACCAGCGCCGTCGTCGCCGTGTTGCTCTCGCTCGCCTGGTTGGGCGGATCGTTCGGGCTGTTTGCCTACGGCGATCGCTGGCTACCCGCGTTCGGACCGCTCGTCGGCGTGACGCTCGTTTACGTGGCCCAAGGTGGGACCGCCTTCCTGACCGAGCAGGCGCGCCGCCGTCAGATCAAGGCGGCCTTTGGTTACTACGTGTCGCCGGCGGTCGTCGAACAACTGGTCGCGCATCCAGAGCGGCTGAAGCTCGGCGGCGAACGCCGGGTGCTGACCATCCTGTTTAACGATCTGGCCGGCTTTACGACGCTGGCGGAAACGCTGGCCGCTGAAGAGACAGCCCGGATCCTCAACGAACACCTGACGGCCATGACGACGATCGTGCTCGAGTCCGGCGGCACCGTGGACAAGTTCATCGGCGATGCGGTGATGGCGTTCTGGAACGCGCCGCTCGACGAGCCCGAGCACGCGCTCAAGGCGTGCCAGGCGGCGATCGCCATGCAGGCGGACCTGGCGCGGCGGCGCGCCGACCTCGGCAACGTCGATCTCCGCATGCGCGTCGGCATCGCCACCGGCTCCGTCATCGTCGGCAACATGGGCTCCAACACGCGGTTCGACTATTCGGCGATTGGCGACCACGTCAACCTCGCGGCGCGTCTCGAGAACGTCAACAAGGTCTACGGCACATCAACGCTGGTGGCGGCATCGACCATCGAGATGGTCAACGGCCGTGTGCCGCATCGGCTGGTCGATCGCGTGCGCGTCAAGGGCAAGTCCGAACCGGTGGCAGTGTTCACGCTCGATGCCGATCCCGCAGTGGTGGCGATAAGCGATAAGGCGATAGAGGCCTACCGGCAACAGGACTGGGATCGATCGACGACGCACTGGCAGTCGTTACTCGAGCTGTCACCGAACGACCCGATTGCGACGGTCTACTTGAAGCGAATTCCCGACCTTCGGAGCCAGCTGCGCGCCGCCGACTGGGACGGGTCGGTGGCACTCGAGAAGATGTAGGTTGGGTATGACTATTCGACGAAGCGCAATCGGATTCCTGTGGCTGTTTGCGCTGGCCGGGTGCGAGTTCGAGCATCCGCTGTCGCCAACGGCGCCAAGCCAGGTTCGCGGCGGTGGCGGCAATACCGCCGGCATCGCGACCGTGTCGGCCAGGACGGTGAGCTTTCCGGACACCATCATCGGTTCCACACGCACGCAGTCCTTTGAGATCGTCATCGACACGCTCTGGTCGGACGACGACCTCAGGATCGACACGACGACCGGTCATGTCGACACGGCCTTTGACGTGGAGCACACCTGCGACACCGACGATCGATGGGAGACCCCGACGCCGAAGCGGTGCGTGGTGAGGGTGACGGCATTCAGGCCCGCGCTGAACACGCCGCCCAGTACCGTGATCACGCGCAAGGTGATCGTCAGCCGTTACGAAGACGATCAACTGTGGAATAGCGGCGAGATCACGATTTCAGGGCGAGCCATTGCGGCGGCGCCGTTTTCGTTTGCCAGCGACCCGCTCGATTTTGGCGGCGTCGAGAGCGGCGAGAGCAAGACGTTGTCGATTCGCGTGACGGCCGATCAGGGTGACACCGCGGTGGTGCTGCAGCTGGTCCAGTTGGGCGAGCGATTTTCCATCTCCGAGAACGGCTGCCTAGCCGGGATGTCGCGAGGGGAATCGTGCGTGATCGAGCTGCTCTATGAGCCCGAAAAGATTGGCGTATCCGATCAAGCTGAGCTGCGTCTCTTCTATCCGGGCGGGCCGATCAATACCGTGCGCCTCAGCGGCGTGTCGCTGGGTGGACAAAAGATCACGTTCGACGATCTGCCGGATCGCCTGCTCGACTCCAGGCCGCTGACACTGTCGGCGACGGCCAGCTCCGGTCTGCCGGTCACCTTCACGAGCCGGACGCCGGTTGTGTGCACGGTGTCTGGCGTGTTGCTGTCGATGTTGTCGGCCGGCACCTGCATCATTGCCGCGGACCAGGCCGGCAACGGCGTCTATGTCCGCGCCGAGACCGTCGCTCAGTACTTCAAGATCGACAAACATTCGCAGGAGATCGAGTTCGACCCGCCGGAGGATCGACCGTGGTCGGAGAATCAGTTCGAGATCATCGCGACCGCCGACTCGGGTCTGCCGGTCACGCTGAAAAGCTCGACGCTAATGGTGTGCTCAGTGGTGGGCAGGACCGTTCTCCTGCACGGCATCGGCACCTGCCGGATCGTGGCCACCCAGGCGGGCAACCATTTCTTTGACGCCAAGACCGAGGTGATCGCCTTCCAGGTTACCAATCCCGACGAGCCTAAACCCGTCGAGCCTGAACCGGGCGAGCCTGAACCGGAATCCGGCACCACGGGCGTCAAGGGGGCCAAGAAGAAGAAAGAAGGTAAAGGCATGTAGGATTTGCGACGAGCGACTCCAAGCACCAACCTGCCTCGCCATCATCGAAGGCGATGACGTGGAGCGTGGTCAACTGGCCTTCGACCATCGGTCATAGCGTCAGCTCCGTTCCGGTCCCGGTTTCCACCGCTCGTCGCAGCACCAGGTCGGCCGCCACCACGTCTTCGACCGCCATGCCCAGCGACTTGAAGATCGTCACGTCGGTATCGTTCTGGCGGCCTTCGGCGCGGCCGAGCACCACCTCGCCGAGCTCGCCGCGGATGTGAGCGGCCGTGAACAGGCCGTCGGCGATGCCTAACACCACATCACCAGATTCGACCAATGCCGCGGCACGCGAATCGACAAAAAGACGAGCGCGCGCGACGAGAGCCGGATCCATCTCCCGCTGCTCTGGCCGGCATGCCCCGACAGAGACGACATGCGCGCCGGCGCCGACCCACGCGCTGTCGAGCACCGGGGTGGGCGAGGACGTGACGAGCACAATCAGATCAGCACCGCGAACGGCCTCTTCGGCGGTGGTGGTGGCGCGAATGGCCGCGGTCACATGTCCACTCATGTCGCTGACGAAGCGATCGCGGCTGGCGGCCTTCGGCGACCACACGCGCACGTCCTTCAGTTGGCGCACGTTCGCGAAGGCTTCGAGGTGGCTGCGCGCCTGCACGCCGGTGCCGATGATGGCCATGGTCGACGCGTCGGCCTTCGCGAGGAACCGCGCTGACACCGCCGACACGGCGGCCGTTCTTGCCTCGGTGATGTAGCGGCCGTCCATGAGCGCCTGCAGCGACCCCGTCTCTGGATCGAGCAGCAGGATCGTCGCCAGGTGCGATGGCAAGTTCTTGGACGGGTTGTCGGCGAACACCGTGACCAGCTTGGCGCCGAGGCTCCCGGGCGTCGGCACATACGCCGGCATCAGGCCGAAGTACGCCTTGGTCGGGCCCACCATCAGCACCGATCGGACGGGTTGCAGCACCTCGCCGGCGGAAAAACGTGCGAGCGCCGCCTCCATGGCGGCGACGAGATCGTCCATCGGCAGAAGTGACTGGACTTGTTGTTCGTTCAGGAGGCGAAAGTGTTGAGCCATTTGTGTGCTGCGGTCCGAATGGTATTGGCGTGAATGGTGACGATGGCGTCGATATCTGGAGCGTAGCCGCCGCTCATGGAGATGGCAAGCGGCAATCCGGCCTGCCGGCACGCGCCAACCACGAGCTCGTCGCGCCGGCGCAGGCCATCGATGGTCAGCTTCAGGCGGCCGAGGCGATCGCCCTCGTACGGATCGGCGCCGGCAAGATAAAAGACGAAATCCGGTCGGTGTCCGTCCAGCACCGATGGCAGGTGGGCCTGCAACAACGAGAGATACTCCTCGTCGCCGGTGCCGTCGTTCAGCGGCACGTCAAGATCGCTGACCTCTTTGCGGAACGGGAAGTTCCGGGCGCCGTGCATCGAGAACGTGAACACCGAGGCATCACTGGCAAAAATCGCGGCCGTGCCGTTGCCTTGATGCACATCCAGATCGACGATGGCGATGCGGCGGGCGTGCTGGTCGCGCTGCAGGACGCGCGAGGCGACGGCGACGTCATTGAACACGCAGAAACCCTCGCCGCGGTCGGCAAACGCATGATGTGTGCCGCCGGCCAGGTTGGCCGCGGCGCCGTCATCGAGGGCGGCGCGGGCCGCGGCAATCGTGGCACCGACCGAGCGCCGCGCGCGCTCGACCATTTGCGGCGACCACGGGAACCCGATGCGGCGCTGGACGTCTGCCGGGACCGTGCCGTTAGCCACCGCCTCCACGTACACCGGGTCGTGCACCAGGCGCAGGTCGTCCCAGTCTGCTGCCGGCGCCTCATGAAGTTGCTCCGGCGCGATGATGCCCTCGGCCAGGATCCGTTCGCGCAAGCGCGAGTACTTGGCCATGGGGAACTTGTGGCCGTCCGGGAGCGGCAGGACGAAGTGATCCGAGTAGAAGGCGCGCATGCGTGCGAGTCCAAGTGTATTCTCAGCTAAGCCGCATGATTCATCGCATCAAGACCATCGATTCGCACACCGCCGGCGAGCCGCTCAGGCTGGTGATTTACGGCCTGCCCAGT
>CAMBHC010000064.1 GCA_945866285.1 Candidatus Sulfopaludibacter sp. SbA3
GAAATGTTCAAGCACCACGAGTTCGAGCGCCACTACCTCGCGATCGTCCAGGGCATTCCCAGGCCGTCGCACGGAACGATTGAAGCGAAGATCTCAACCGGCTATCGCAGCGGACGCCGGAAGCTGGTCGATGACGACGACGAGGGGCTCGAGGCGTCGACCGACTACCGGGTGAAGGAATATCTGAACGACGCGGCGCTGCTGGAACTTCGCCTGCATACCGGACGTCAGCATCAAATTCGTTTGCACCTCGAACAGCTCGGCCATCCGTTGCTTGGCGAGCGGGTTTACGCCGAAGGCGACGCGCGACAATCGCGGGTGGGCAAGGTGAAGGTGGACGCCAGGCGCAACATGCTGCATGCCTGGACCCTGGCCTTCCCGCACCCGCTGACCGGTGCACCGATTGCCGTCGAAGCGCCCCGGCCCGAGGATTTCGAGACCATTCTGAACAAGCTTCGCTCGCGGAGCTAGCGCTTGCGGGCCGCCCGCGCTTCGGCGCATGATGCCAGCATGAAACCGTTCTCGATTGCCGTCATGCTCGCCACTGTCGCGGTCAGCGCGTGCGCCCCGGCGTCCGCCCCGCCGCCAGCCGCTCTGTTCTCTGTTGTTGAAGCGACGATTCCCGACATGCAGAAGGCGATGCAGGAGGGACGAATCACGTCCCGCCAGATCGTCGAGCAGTAACTGGTCCGCATCGCGCTCTATAACGACAAGCTCCACGCCGTGGTGACCGTGAATCCGAAGGCACTGCAGGAAGCCGACCGGCTCGATCAGGAGCGCACGTCGGGCAAGACTCGCGGCCCGCTTCATGGCATCCCCATCGCCCTGAAGGACAACATCCACACCACCGACATTCGCACCACTGGCGGCGCGATCGCGTTCGAGAACCTGGTGCCGTCCTATGACGCGACGCTGACGAAGAACCTGCGGGACGCCGGCGCGGTGATCATCGCGAAGACCACCCTCAGCGAACTGGCCAACTTCGTGACCAACGGCATGCCGGGGAACTACAACGCCGTGGTCGGGTACGCCATGAATCCCTACGACCCCCGCCGCGACCCGCGACCCGTGACCGGGGACGGACGCGGCGTGCTCAATACCGGTGGCTCGAGTTCCGGCGGCGGCACGGCCGCCAATTTGTGGGCCGCGAACGTCGGTACCGAGACATCGGGATCGATCTTGAGCCCGTCGAACCAGAACATGCTCGCCGGCATCAAGCCCACCGTGGGCCGCATCAGCCGTTACGGCGTGATTCCGATCACCGCCGACCAGGATACGGCTGGGCCGATGGCGAAGTCGGTGACCGACGCCGCGATCCTGTTTGGGGCGCTCGAAAGCGCCGCGCCGGATCCCAACGACGCCGCGACGAGTGTCTGCCAGGCGCCGCCGAACCGTGACTACACGCCGTTTCTCAAGCGCGAGGGACTGAAGGGCGCGCGCATCGGCATTCCGCGCGCCAACTACTACGACCGCATCACGCCTCCGGGCGAGAAGAGCCCGCGCGGCGGCCTGAACGAAGCGCAGGCCAAGTCCATGGCCGACGCGATCGAGATCCTCAAGAAAGAAGGCGCGACGATCGTCGATGCCGACATCCCCAGCGTGGTCGACCAGGATCCGAAGAACAATTTCCTGCTGTGGGGAAACGCGTGCGACAGCAGTCCGCGCGATCCGAATTGCTCGTCGGTGCTGTGGTACGGCATGAAGCGCGATTTCAACAAGTGGCTCGCCTCGCTCGGCCCGGACGCGCCGGTGAAGACTCTCGCCGAGCTGCGCGCGTTCAACACCGCGCACAGCAACCGCAGCGCGATCAAATACGCGCAGACCCATCTCGACAACTCCGACCTGCTCGACTTGGAGAAGGATCGCGCGAAGTGGCAGGCCGACCGCGACAAGGACATCCGCCTGGCTGCGACCCACGGCATCGATGAAGTCATGAAGGCGCAGAAGCTTGACGCGCTGCTGTTCCCGGGCGCAAGCGGCGCTGGTATCGCGGCGAAGCCCGGCTACCCCACCGTGATCGTGCCCTTCGGCCTGTTCGTGCCGCAGCCGACGCCAGCCGCGGCGCCGGGACGAGGCGGTGCCGGGGCAGCGTCAGCGCCCAATCCGTCCAATCCGTATCCCGAGGGCTTCACGCTCGCGCCTGCACCGTACGGCGTGAGCTTCACCGGCATGGCGTGCAGCGAGCCGCGGCTGATCGAACTGGCGTATGCGTTCGAGCAAGCGTCGAAGAAGCGGGTTCCGCCAGCCATCGCCCCGTAGAGGGTCTGGCACCTTTACATGGGTATTTGATGCAGTTCTTGCCACCTCTGGCAGAAACTGCGCGATTTTCGATGTTAAGGTGCCAGACCCTACTGGGGACCAATTATGGAATTTGAACCGGACGATCAGCCGCTCCAGCGCACACCCTCCCCGGGATTCAGCGGCCGTTCGTCCGGGGACGGATCGCCGCTGTTACCGATCGCGATCGGTGGTGCCGCCATCGTCGCGCTGCTCGGTGCCGGTGCGTGGTGGATGCTGCGGACCCCGGCGCCCACCAACACCACGCCCGCCGCCGTGAAGGCCACCGACGTGCCGATCACTGCGCCGGCGCCGACGCCGGCCGTGGCGTTGCCGCCGCTCGACGAGATGGATGCATTCCTCCAGCCGCTGCTGCAGGCACTATCCAGCCGGCCGGAGCTGGTTCGCTGGCTGGCCACGGACGACTTGGTCAGGCAACTCGCGGCCGCCATCGACAAGGCCTCGCAAGGCGATAACCCGGCGAGCGGATTCAAGGAACTGGCGCCGCGAGGCCCCATGGCCATGACGCGGCGTGGCAATCGTCGTGCAATCGATCCCGCCAGCTACCGGCGCTACGACGGCCTGGTGACGACCGTGACCTCGATCGATGCGTCGGCAGTGGCCCGCATCTACAAGACCATCCGGCCTCGCCTGAACGAGGCGTACCAGAACATGGGCCACCCCGGTGGCAACGTCGACGCCGCCGTGCGCCAGGCACTCAGCCTGCTGCTCGAGACGCCGGTGGCGAAGTCACCTGTGATGCTGGTGGAAGGCTCCGGCGCGCGGTGGGCCTATGCGGATCCCAACCTGGAAGGACTGACGCCAACGCAGAAACAGCTCGTGCGCATGGGGCCGGTCCACACCGACGCGATGCTCGTGTGGCTGCGGGCGTTGCAATCGGGAATTAACTAGGGCGCAGTCCCCTGGCACCATGGCACCCTCCGTTAGTGCGACATCGCGTAGACCAGCACGTTTACTCCAAACGCATAGCCCTTGGTCGACATCTCGTAGAAGTACTGCGGGTTCGACGCTTCTTCTTCCCATGAATCGCCGAGATCGGTGTTGTGGCTCATCAGGACAAGGATGCGTCCCTGCCCGTCGGTGATGGCGCGCGCGTGCGGTACGGCGCTGTCTTGCCCGCGCTCAGAGGTCCCGCCGCCGCTGTTGAACCAGTGGCCGATCGACGCGATCTGCGGCACGCCGTTCATGATGAACTGGGCGCGGAACAGCGGATGGTCCGGCGGCAGGTCGACGACCGGATACTGCGCCGGCGGCAGCGCCTTGGCGAGTTGCTCAGCCCACACTTCCCAGGCGTACTCGCCCCAGAAATCGTCGGCCCAGAGGAAGCCGCCCTTGTCGATGTAGGTGCGCAGTGCCGCCGCCTCGGCGTCATCGAGGTAGGCCGCGCCGACCTCGGTCATCATCACGAATGGACACTGAAACAGCGCCTCGTCCGTCAACCGGACCACGGCGTGACGCGGCTGTTGCGAACCCTCAAAGCTGACCGTCGTCTTGGTCAGTTCAGACAGTCGGATCGACAGGTTGATGTCGGCGCGCGGATAGTCCACCGCCCAATTGCTGCCGTCACCGGCCCGGTTCTGCCGGAAGGCGACGCGGCAGAACTGGAAGCGGCCGTCGAAATCGGCTTCCTTGGCATACTCGAAAGTAAAGCCCCGCCCGCCGCCACGACGCTGCGCTTCGCCGCTGGCAGCGGCGACCAGCGCCAACACGACGACTAGCGCGGCGTGTCTTAACGGCGGTCGCATGGCCGCAAGTATAGGAGATACGGTCACCGGGCGGCTCAGGCATGGGCCTTGGTTTGAGAGTTTTAAAGTGATACTTCGTAATACTCACATGCGACACGTAACCCGCAGCCTCGCGCCGCAGCTGTAGCAGCGTTCGGAGCGCGAGAAGGCCAAAGCGCCTGGCGGCGACTAATTTTCATGGCGCCAATCGGCAGTTCAAGCGAGCTGAATGATCTGGTTGAGCCGTTCGCAGACCTGGACAAACTGCGGGTTAGCCAGCGCGCCCACCTGCAGCAACTGGATGAAGGCCTTCGCCGGCCATTCGAGGAAGGCGATCTTCTCGCCGAAGAACAGGCCGACGGCGATGCCGCCGACCAGGCCGAGCAGAATTTTCTTCGAGAGGGTCATGGAACGGGCAGCCCGGGCGGCACGCGAGCCCACGCGGAGGCGGGAAGTGATCGGTTGGACTCCTCGACACTGCGAAACTTGAAGACGCCGCGCGGGTAGACCTTCGGCGCCATCGCCCAGTAGCGCGCACAATGGCGGAGGAACTGCTCGAAGTCCGCGCGCCGATCCGTCGGCACTGGCGCCTGGTTCATCTCCTCGATCGAACGGAACTTCTGCACCGGCATGTCAATCTTCGTCATTCAGATTGAAGCGCTCGCGCAGGGCCGCGGCGTCCTCGCGGTCCTTGGCCCGGACCGTCCCCTTCTTCAAACGATAAAGGGCTGCCGGTGTGGCCACCTGCACGCGGGTGCCCGCGAACGCCTTGACCTCGGATGCGACGTTCTCGAAACTCGCGAATTCGCCCAGGCGCGTCATCACGTCGAAATAGAGGTCGCCCGTCGGGGGGAAATAGCGGACGGCCGGGTACGCGCCCAACAAATCGTCGGACGTGATCTCTTCGATGTGGGGATCGTGATCGTACGCCGCCCGCAGCGCGGCGCGCAGGCGTTCGACGTTCTCCGGCGTAGCCCTGATGAACAGATCGACGTCCTCGGTCGCCCGGATCAGGCCATGAAAGCCCATCGCCGTCGCGCCGATCAGGACGTACTCGAGACCTGACGCCTCGAAGGCGCGCAACACTCGGAGGATTTCGTCCCGATCCACCCGGCTAGGATAGCCCGAATCAGGCCCTGCTCCACCGACCCGTCACCCCCCACGCGAAAGCGCGGGGCCTGGTAGCCGGCCGGCCGCGACGCCTCGGGAACGGTGGTCGTGTTGCCGTCGCGAAGGGCGCTGAAGTGCAGCGACATAATCTCGATGCCCGCCGCGTTGGACGCATCCTGGATATTCTGGTGCAGCGCTGAGTACGCCAGCTGCAGGTTCGGCTCCTTGCTGTAGGCATTGAGCTCGTAAGCCACGTAGAAGTCATTGAGCGCCGCGTGCACGTCGCGCCAGGGCGCGTCGTAGCCAATGGTCACGGTGGTGTTCAGGATGATCCCATCCTTCCGCGCTTCCTCCGTGTAGTTGGTCACCTGTCCGCCGAGGACGTGGCAAGCGCCTATACCCTGCTGCTCGAGGACCTGGCCTCACAGGGCTACATCGTGCTGAGCATCGTGCACCCCTTCGAGGCCTCGGCGGCCAGCATGGCCGACGGCACGGTGGTGACGCCCGTCAACGAGCGTGGTGGACTGCTGCCGGAAGTTGCGGGGATTCTCCGCGAGTGGGCGGCTGAAGACGTCGTGCTCGGGCGCGTCACCGCGAGCGACGATCGCGAAACGCAATTGCGAATCCTGCGGCCCTACCTCGCGTCGATGCCGAAGACGAATGCGGCACTCAATCGGTGGATCGCCGACACCAAGGCGGTGCTCGATCAATTGAAGTCGTTACCGGCCGACTCCCCGGCCGGCCGCGTGGCGGCGAAGGCAGACCTCACGCGGTTGGGAGTCTTCGGGCATGCGTTCGGCGGCATCGTGGCGGGGCAGTTCTGCATTGAGGATTCGCGCTGCCGCGCCGGGTTGAACCTGGATGGCAGCCCGCAGTACGGCACGATGATCGATAAGCCACTCACGCGGCCCTTCCTGATGGTCTACTCCGATCGGGAGGGGCGCGCCAAGTCGAGCGACGCCATCTACGAGCGCAGTGCCAGCACGTACTACCGGGCCGAAGTCGATGGCACACTGTTGCCGGACTTCACCGACATGCCGTTCTGGCGGGGCCCGGTCCTGGCCCAGGGCATCTTCGGCCCCATCGCACCACAGACGGCACTCGACATCACTCGCCGCATCACGCGTGAGTTCTTCGATCAGGAACTGCTGGGCCGCCCCTCGAATCTGCTGGCGGGCAAGCAGAAATGGGCGTGGGAGCAGGTCTCGGTAGAGGTGCACCGGCCGGAACGGAAGTAGCCGCCGGTATCCCCTCCCTCAACCCGGGCGGCAACACTTACTGCGTGAATGCCAGCCGGCCGCGCGAGGACGACAACATGAGCGTGTTGCCAGTGACTTCCGCGGTGTGATCACCGCTCAGGATCGACGTGTAGAGCGTCTCGAAGGCCATGGTCGGGCATGCCGCGCGGGTGCAGGCCAGGTTCGGTCCCACGGTCAGTGTCTGACCGGCCAACGCAAACGCGCCGTTGCAGACGTTGCAGTCCACACGGGTGGAGATGCGGCCATCAATAAACGTAATTGCATACGCATCCGGCGAGGCCTGGCTCGGCTGGCCGGTTGGCTGCAACGCGGTGAGCGTCCACGTACCGGTCAACTGGCCGGACGTGAGTGCGAACGATCCGCCAACGGTCGAGGGCGACGTCGCCATGGTCGGCTTCGCGCACGCGGTCGAGATAAGGGCAACGAGGATGAGAGCGGCGGAAGAGAAGCGAATGTTCTTCATGACGACCTCAGCCACAGCAACCCCCATGCCGATCGGAAACAGGCCGAAAGCGGCTGTGTTTTCACCGGGACGTCCGTTCCAGCGGACATTGGCCGTGTAACTTCGGACGCTCAGCCCTGCTTCGGCAGTAACTCACCCAGGGCGTAAAGCGTCTTCTGCGGGAACCGCTCCAGCGGATAGTACCGCGTGATTATCGCGACCGCCTGTTCGTAACTACCAAGGGCGAGATGCCGGAGCAGGTAGCGAATGTCGTCTTCGTCGTGCGACTCGGCGCCAATTCGCAGGGCCAGGCATTTCATGGCCAGCAGGTATTCCGGCAAGGCCACCATCACCCGCAGGTGGTCGAACTCGATAAAGAGGCTGAACTCCCCGCGGTCGCTCAGGAACCCTTTCACACCATCGTTGAGCCAGTCGGGCGACACCCCCGCGTGCACGGCCACTCGCGCCGCGGCTTCGCGAACCTGACGGGCCGGACGAAACAGGCCGTCCACGTCCTGGGTGGACGGCCGCGCGGCATAGGCCAGGCACATCACGGCGCCGCCCACCAGAAACAGTTCGCCTTCGGTCCCGGTCGCCCGCAACTCGTCGTTCAGTAACGCAAAAAGCCGTCGAATGTCTTTGTCGGCCAGCACGCCCATAGTCAGACCCTGGACCCGACGCTGGCGTCGATGAAGATGTTCCGCCGCCGGAACGGCGCCGGCGAATGGGTCAGCAAATACAAGCGCAGGCTCATGAGCGTCGTGCCGAACACCGGCTCGGCTAGCGGCGGAATCGTGGCGGCCCACGCCGGCGGCGGGACACGATTCTGCGCGCAGGCCACTTCCGTCATCGCGGCGATGTAGTTGGCAAGATACGGCGTCAGCCGGGTCGGCGGCGACGTGACCGCTTCCGGCAACTCGCCCGCACTAAGGCTGGCCAGCCAGGAATTGAGCTCGGCCAGCGCGAAGCGGCCGTGGCGGTCGTCCGCGCAGGCCTCGGTCAACTGCTGGAAGCGGCGTGATGCCGCCGGAAACAGCCGCGCCAGGACGTAGGCGGACATGTCGAGGCCTGCCTGACGCGCCGCACCGCGCAGCGCCTCCTTCTGGGCGGGCGACACGCGAATCTGAATCTGGCCGGACTTGGTGTCAGCGGGCATGCTCCAGCGTAGGCTCGGTGTCGAAATAATGTCAATACGTGCGTATTGACATTATGAATAGCATGACAGGACCGGCGCGTCGCCCCGGGTCGCAAGTATGAAGATCAGGAGCTGTCGTACTGATTTTCAAGGATGATTGGGACATATGCTACGCCCACTGCTCAGCGTCCTGACCATTGCTCTGCTCGCGACCACCCTCAACGGACAACAACCGGCAGCGCCGGCAGCCGCGCCGGATCCGATCCGGACGCTGGTCGGCCGTCTCGAACTGGAAAAGTACAAGGCCACCATCAAGGGCCTCACGCAGTTTGGTGATCGCCGCCAGGGCACCGAGCGCAATCGCAAGGCGGTGGACTGGATTGAGGCGCAGCTCAAGAGCTATGGCTGCACCAACACCGAGCGGATTAAATACACCTACACGACGACGCCGCGGAACCCGAACGCGGGCGGCCCACGGCCCACGCCGGATCCCAACGCGATTCCCGTGGCGCAGGGCGGCGGACGGCCGCGCGGTGTGCGCGCGCCGACGGGCGTCAACATCGACCCCATGAAGCAGCCTGACGCGAAGCTGCGCGCGCTCAACACCGAGCCCACCACCGACGGCCCGCGGGAAGAGGTCTACTGCACCAAGATCGGCGCGACGCGGCCCGACGAGATGTACATCATCGGCGCGCACATGGACGGCCACGGCTGGGGCGAGGCCGCCAACGACAACGGCTCGGGCACCGCGCTCGTCATGGAACTGGCGCGCGTCTTCAGCTCACCCGACGTGGTGACCGATCGCTCGATTCGCTTCGCGCTGTGGAACAACGAAGAGACCGGACTGAACGGCGCCTACGCCTACGCCGCGCAGCGCAAGGATCTGCAGGGCAAGGAAGATCCGCCGGGCTCGGGCCGCTATCCCGAACCGAAGTGGCTGGGCATGATCCAGCACGACATGATGATGTTCGACCACGGCATGCCGCGCGCCGACGGTACGCTGGCGCCTGAGCAGCGGCCGGAAGCCGACGTCAACATCGAGTTCCAGGTCACCTCGAAGTTCCTCTCCGGCGCAAGGGAACTGGCCTATGCGCTGCACGCCGCCAACGAGAAGTACGCCACCGACTACCCGTCCAACGTCGGCGAGCACATGACCAACACCGACTCCACCGCGTTCATGGACCTGGTGCCGTCGATCAGCCTGCGCGAAAACGAGCGCGGCATTCACACCGGCAGCGGCTGGAACCCGCACTGGCACCAGCCGACCGACGTGTTCGCGACGTTCACGGACAAGGATTTCCGTCTGGGATTGAACGCGGCGCAGACCACGCTCTCGGGTGTCGCGCAGTTGACCGGCGCAAAGCTGAAATAGAGTCTGGCCCCTCGACAGCCCGGTGGCCGTCGAGGGGCATTCCCCTTAGAACATAAAGCGGGCGCCGAGCTGCACCTGGCGCGGGCCGCCGAAGCGCGCGGTCGACGGCGCGAACAGCGCCTGCCCGGCGGTGGCAACCGGCGCGGCCGCCGTGCCGTAGACGCTGATCGCGTCGCTGCCATAGTGCTTGTTGGCCGCGCGCGTGGCGTTGAAGAGCTCCGCGATCAAGTCGAAGCGGCGGCTGCCGAACGAAAACCCCTTGACCAGGCGCAAGTCCAGGTTGAAGAACGACGGCTGCCGGAAGGCGTTGCGGTCGCTGACAACGCCGTTGATGATGGCGCGGTCGTTGTCGTCGTTGGCGTCGCGCTGCTGGTCGCTGCCACTCGTCGCCGTGTAGGGGAAGCCCGAACGCGCGATCAGGACCTGGCCGAAGGTGATGCCGTAGCCGAGGTTGACTACGCTGCTGATGTTGAAGGCGTGGCGAACGTCCTGCTTCGAGTAGGTGTATTCCGCGCCCGGGTTGAACACGTCCAGCGTCGTCTCGCGGCTGAAATTGCGCTCGTTGGAATCATCGTCTTTGTTGACGGCGAAGGTGTAGTTGACCTGGGCAAACAGCCGGCCACGGCGTTCAGTCGCTGTGAGCACCAACGCGTTGTAGTCTGACTGCGACAGCGATTCGTTGACCTCGATTTGCGCGAAGGCGGTGTTCGGCCTGGTGGCCGGGTAGATCGGCACGCCGGCGGCGTTCGGCGTCGGCGCGCCGAGGTTCTTGTCGAGGCGCCGCTGCAG
>CAMBHC010000065.1 GCA_945866285.1 Candidatus Sulfopaludibacter sp. SbA3
CGGTGATTGCCCACGAGGTCCGCAACCCGCTGATGATCATCAAGGGCGCGCTGCGCACGCTCGACCGCGACGGCGCCACCGCCGCGGATGTCCGCGACGCGGCGACCGACATCAACGAAGAGATCGACCGGCTGAATCGCCTAGTCAACGACGTGCTCGATGTCGCCAGGCCCATCCGGTTCGACCCGGCCACGACCGACATCAATCGCGTCTGCTCGGACGCGGTGGTCGCCACCGAGCACGGAGGGGCGGTGACCCTGGAACTGGCGACCGGCCTCCCGGCGCTGGTGACCGACGGCGAACGGCTGCGAACGGTGCTGATCAACCTGCTGACCAACGCCCAGCATGCCGTGATGGCCAAGCCGGGCGCCGCTGTCCGCCTGCAGACCGAGCCGCTGGGCGACCGTCGCGTCGTCATCTACGTCCGCGACAGCGGCCCGGGCATTGCCGACGAGGACCTGGGCCGCATCTTCGACCCCTACTTCACCACCCGGCGTGCCGGCACCGGTCTTGGCCTCGCCATTGCAAAGAACATCGTCGAAGGCCTTGGCGGCTCGATCACGGTCGTCACCCGCCAGGGGGCCGGCACCGACTTCCGCATTGAAGTCGGCGATGCGCCGGTGCGGGCCGACAGCTAGACCAGACGGTAGGCTATAACCACATGCCAGGCAGCATTCTCCTCGCCGACGACGAAGAAAAGATTCTCAAGACCCTTGGGCGCGCGCTCCGCGACGATGGCCACGAAGTCACGACGGCAGCGAACGGCCGCGAGGCGACGCGCTGGCTGAACGACCGCGCGTTCGACCTGCTGGTCATCGACTTCCTGATGCCCGACCGCACGGGCCTGGATGTGATCCGCGAACTGGCCGCGTCGACGCCAGAAGCCGAGCGGCCGGCCATCGTCATGATGACGGCCCACGGCAGCATTGAAAGCGCGGTCGAAGCCATGAAGCTCGGCGCCAGCGATTACCTGCAGAAGCCGTTCGAAGTCGATGAACTGCTGGTGCTGGCCCGGCGCGCCCTCGAGGACCAGCGGGCGCGCACCGGCCTGCGTTACCTGCTGAGCGAGCGCGATGCCGAGTTCGATCACTACGGCATCATCGGCCGCAGCCGTCCCATTCGCGACGTCATTACGCGAGCGGAGATGGTGGCCGAGTCGAAGAGCACGATCCTCGTGACCGGTGAGACCGGCACCGGCAAGGAGCTGGTGGCGCGCGCCATTCACGCCCGCAGCGCGCAGCGCAACATGCCGATGATCAAGGTGAACTGCGCCGCGATTCCAGAGACGCTGCTGGAGTCGGAGTTATTCGGACACGTGCGCGGCGCCTTCACCGGCGCGGCGTTCACCAAGAAAGGCCGCTTTGCCCTCGCCGACGGTGGCACCATCTTCCTCGACGAGATCGGCACCATCGCCCTGAGCGTGCAGGCCAAGCTGTTGCGCGTGCTGCAAGATCGCGAGTTCGAACCGCTGGGCGCCGAGCGCACCCAGCGCGTCGACGTGCGGGTCATCGCGGCGACCAACCGCGACCTGCGCCAACTGGTGGCCGAGGGCAAGTTCCTCGAGGACCTGTTTTATCGCCTGAACGTCATTCCAATCGAGATGCCGCCACTGCGTGACCGGCCAGAGGACATCCCCCTGCTGGTGAATCACTTCGTCAGGCGGTTTGCCGAGCGCACCGGCAAGAAGATTGACGGTGTTGACGAGAAGGCGATGGCGGAGCTGTCGGGATATGGCTGGCCGGGCAACGTCCGCGAACTGGAAAACACCATCGAGCGCGCGGTCGTGCTCTCGACCGGGGCCCTGCTCTCGAGCCAGTCGGTGTGGCTCATGAGTGCGACGGCGGCACCCGCGACGGCCGCGATTCCGTCGCTGAGGCTGCATCAGAATCTCGAATGGGCCGAGCGCGAGACCATGCGGCGGGCGCTCGCGCAGGCACGCGGGGTCAAGAAAGACGCCGCCGAGTTGATGGGCATCAGCCAGCGCGCCCTCAGCCACTACCTGGCCAAGTACCGCATCGACGAGTGAGGCACGCCTTACGCGTGGCGTAAATACTTACGCTGGGCGAACAACCCACCCCCCTCCGAGCCTGGTCGCGGCCCGCTGGATCGCAGGTGGAAGGCCTCGCGCGGTTTAGGCATCACCCTTGCTTAGGAGAATACCAAGGTGACATCGAGCCTGACTTTTATTGCTCATTCAATTGCCGCGGCGGGGACGGCGCTCCTGTTGGGAGCGGCAGCAATGCCCAGCTTTCAACAGGACCCTGCCGCGGCTTCTGCGCCTCGCGAGATCGCAGTGGTGGCCAGCCGATTCGCTTTCGAACCAGCCCGCATCGAGGTGACCGAAGGCGAGCATATTCGCTTGCTGGTCTCATCGGCTGACGGCGTCCACGGCGTCGGCATCAAGAAGTTCAAGGTCGAGAAGACCGTGCCCCGTGGCGGCACCCAGGTCGCCGTCGACTTCGTGGCTTCGGCCGTGGGCGAGTTCCCAATCCTGTGCTCTGAGTACTGCGGGAAAGGCCACGACGAGATGACGGGCATGCTGGTGGTCAGCGCCCGTAAATAACCCCAACCCTATGAGCATCATGACCCGATCTGCCTTGGCCGCGCTCGTTGTGTTCCTCGCCTTCGCCTCAGTCGCGTGCGATGAACAACTCAGGGATATCGCCGGGCCCACGCCCAACCTCCAGCCGACGCTCTCGAGCATCCAGCGGGAGATCTTCAACACGCAGGACAGTAGCGGACGATTGGCGTGCATCCAGTGCCACACGAACGTGGGTCGCAATCCATCCGGTGGCCTCAACCTGCTTGAAGGACAATCGTTCGCGGCGCTCGTTGGCAAGCCGAGCCTGCTGAAGCCCGGCACCATACTGGTGATGGCCGGCGACCCCGTAAACAGCTACCTTATCCACAAGGTGGAAGGCGCTTCGACCATTGCCGGGGTGCGCATGCCACGCGGGGCTGGGCCGTTCCTGACCGAGGGACAAATCAGTATCATTCGCCGCTGGATTCAGCTCGGCGCCAAGAACGATTAGGAGACTGCTGTGAAAACCCTTCGACTGTTGATGTTGTGCGCGGGCCTCTCGGTGATGGCTGCCGCGCCGGCTCTGGCCCAAGCTCCGAAAGACGACCCGGACATGGATCCCAACAAGGCGCAGCCGGATTTCGGGCTGGCGACGTTGGCCACCAACCTGCGCCTGCCGAAACACAAGATGGTGTTTCGGATGTCGCACCGTTTTGGCCGTCCCCTGGGCCAGGGCGATTTCGGCGACTTGGTATCTGACTTCTTCGGATTCGACTCTGGAGCCCTGATTGGCCTCGAGCTTCGCTACGGCCTCATTCGCGGCGGGCAGGTCGGCATCTCCCGGACGTCGGATCGGACCATCCAGTTCTTCGGCCAGTACGAATTGACGTCACAGCAGTCGTTTCCCGTCGGCATCAGTGCGCTGGCGACGGCTGAAGGCACCGACAACTTCAGCGACAGCTACTCGCCTGGCATTGCCGCCGTCATCTCCCGCGAGATTGGTGATCGTGGCGCCCTCTACATCCAGCCCGCCTGGATCAATAACTCGAACCCTCAGCCAACTGAACTCGTCGACAACAACAACACCATGGTCGTCGGCCTGGGGACACGCCTGCGGATCCGGAAGTCGACCTACCTCGTGCTCGAAGCCTCCCCCCGCGTGGGCGGCTATGCGCCCAATGTGACGCTGATCAGCTTCGGCATCGAGCAACAGGCCGGCGGGCACATGTTTCAGCTGAATTTCTCAAATGGCGTCGGCACGACCCTGGCCAACGTCGCTCGTGGCGGCAGTTCCTACGATGACTGGTATATTGGCTTTAACCTGTCACGCAAGTTCTACTAGGAGCAGCTACGAATGAGTCGCACGATTTGGAAGGGATTGGGGATCGCGCTGGTGGCGGCCGCCACTGCGGCCGCCTGCGGAGGCAGCAGCAGCTCGACGCCGTCGACACCAACAGCGCCCACCCCGCCGCCAACCACCACGACGCCGCCGCCGACTACTACCCCGCCGACCACCACCACGCCAACCGATTCCGCGACGATTACGATCAGCGCGACCGGATCGGTCAGCCCGACGACGGTGACCATTACCCGCGGTGGCCGAGTGACGTTTGTCAACAACGACAGCCGGTCGCACGACATGGCCTCAGACCCTCATCCGGAACACACGACCTGCACGGAGCTCAACCAAGTCGGTTTCCTGAACTCGGGACAGTCGCGGACTAGTGGCAACCTCAACACCGCCCGGACGTGCACGTACCACGACCACAACCTGCCGGCGAACGCCGGGCTGAAGGGCACGGTCGTGATTCAGTAGTCGTAGACGCCCTTGCCGACCTTGCGGCCCAGCCGTCCGTCGCGGACGTGCTGCTCGAGCAGGGGGCAGGGGCGGAACTTCTCGCCCAGCATCTTGTGCAGGTACTGCAGGATGCTGAGGCGGGTGTCGAGTCCCACCAGGTCCACCAGCTCGAACGGCCCCATCGGGTGGTTCAGCCCGAGCTTCAGCCCCTTGTCGATGTCACGGGCGCTGGCCACGCCGTCCTGCAGCATGTAGAACGCCTCGTTGCCGATCAGCGCGTTGATGCGGGTAGTGATGAAGCCCGGCGACTCTTTCACGAGTACCGTCTCCTTCCCCATCTTCGCGGCCACGGCTTCCATCACCGCGATGGTCTCGGCGGTCGTATCGAGGGCCTTCACCACTTCAACGAGCTTCATGCGGTGCACGGGATTGAAGAAGTGCATGCCGCCCATGCGACCCGGGCTCGCCAGCACCGCCGACATCTCGGTGATGCTGAGGGCCGAGGTATTCGACGCGAACACGGCGTGGGCCGGCGCGGCGGCCTCAACCGCGCGGAACAACGACAGCTTCACGTCGATCTTTTCCGGAGCGGCCTCGATCACGATGTCGGCCTCGCGCACCGCATCGGCGACGACGGTGGCGAGGCGCAGCCGTCCGCGCATGGCGGCCGCGTCATCGGCGGCCACCTTGCCGAGCTCGACGCCCTTTTGAATCACCGCGTCGATCGCCGCCCGGCCCTTGTCTAACTGGGCCTGCGACACGTCGTACAACACCGTGGTGTAGCCGGCGGCCATCGCCGCGTGGGCAATGCCATGGCCCATGGTGCCGGCGCCGAGCACCGCAACTGTCCTGACGTCCATCGTCGTGACGCTCATTGTTCGGTGCGGACGTACTCGAAGTCGATCGGCTGGCGGTTGATGCCCCGCTGCGGCGGGGCGATGTAGTTGGCAAACTGGCCCGGCTGGTAGACCGGCGTGGCCTGGATGCTGTGGAGGTAGCGCTTGTCGTCTGGTGACGGCAGCCACTCGTATTTGCGGCGTTCCCAGTCTTCGGTGCTCAGGTGGTTACCGAACGGGTCGAAGTGCTTGTCGGCGTAGACGCCGACCTTGCGGTTGAAGCGGCGAGACGGCAGGGTGATGCGCTCCGACATGCCGTGCGCTTCGAGCACGCGCTTGTTCCAGCGATCGACGCCGGCCTGGCAATCGCCGACGTACCAGTCACGCAGCACCTCGTTGAGGGCGTTGCGCATCGGCACCTCTTCGCGAATGATCAGGCCGCTGTCGTCCATCAGGTCAAGGACGTACATGTTCCCCGCCAGGATGTGGTCGTCGTCGAACTTGTCTTCTTCGGCGCGGCCCTTGAGGCCGTTCGAGAAGTAGGCGGCGGCGTTGCTCGACACTTCGCTGCCGTGCAGGTCGAGGCTCTGGCTGAACCAGAAGTTCACGAACTTCTGGATCAGCGGCAGGTCGATGCCGCCGTGCTTGCGCACGTCGCCGGAGAAGCCGGACTCACGCAGCAGCTGGCAGGTGCGCTCGAGAATACGCGCAATGCCGCTCTCGCCCACGAACATGTGGTGGGCCTCTTCGGTCAGCATGAACTTGGTCGTCCGCGCGAGCGGATCGAGCGAGCTCTCCGACAGGGACAGCAACTGCGACTTGCCGTCGCGGTCCGTGAACATCGTGAACGCGAAGAAATCGAGCCAGGTGTCGATCGGCTCGTTGAACGCCTCGAGCATGCGCGGCGTATCGTCGTTACCGCTGCGGCGCTCGAGCAACGCCTCGGCTTCTTCACGACCGTCGCGGCCGAAGTGCGAGTGCAGGAGGTAGACCATCGCCCACAGGTGACGGCCTTCTTCGACGTTCACCTGGAACAGGTTGCGCAGGTCGTACAAGCTTGGGCAGTGGGCGCCGAGCGACCGCTGCTGCTCCACGCTCGCCGGTTCGGTATCGCCCTGGATGACGATCAGGCGGCGGAGCTGATTGCGAAACTCGCCCGGCACTTCCTGCCACACCGGCTGGCCCTTGAAGTCGCCGAAGCCAATGCGGCGATCGGGCGTCGGCTCGGCGAGGAAGATGCCCCAGCGATACTCGGGCAACCGCACGTAGTCGAAGTGCGCCCAGCCGGCGGCATCAACACTAGTCGCCGTGCGCAGGTAGACCTGGTGACTGTCCTGGAATCCGGGCGGCCCCATGTCGCGCCACCAATCCAGGTACGCCGGCTGCCAGTGTTCGAGCGCGCGTTGCAGCTTCTTGTTGCCGGCCAGGTCGACGTTGTTGGGAATCTTCTCGGCGGAAATCATCAGTGTCCCCCGCTAGGTTCGCTTGAAGTCGAAAGTCGGACGGCCTTCACGGCCATAGGTCATCAGCGCGCCACGCTCACCCACGGCGTTAGGCCGCTGGAAGATCCAGTTCTGCCAGGCCGTCAGCCGGCCGAAGATCTTGGTCTCCATCGTCTCCGGACCGGCAAAGCGCAAGTTGGCTTCCATGCCGGTCAGCGCATCGGGCGAAAACGCCGCGCGCGCTTCAATCGCCATGCGCACTTCGTCGTCCCAGTCGATGTCGTCGGGCGCCGAGAACACCAGGCCGGCGGCCAATGCGGCCGACGCGTCGAACGGGCCGTCATGCGTGAGGGCCTTGCCCACCGAATCCGGTTCGCCGAGAAAGCGCACCTGCAGGCGAGTCAAGTCATTGCTCATGGGATAGGCGCCGCCGTTCATCACCGACAACTGCACCGTGTTGGCCTCGTCCGGGTGATCGATCATGTAGACGCGATCAGCGGCCAGTGCCAGCTCGAACAGCGTGCCCGCAAACGCGTTGCCGGGCTCGATCAGGGCGAAGAAGCTGCGCGAGGTGAGGTCCACGCGCTTCAGCGTGCGGCGAATGCCGCTGATGATTTCGCGCACCAGCCAATCGGCCTTGTTCGCATCGAGCGACGCATCCACGGCGAGCACGGCGGCGGGATCGCCCGTCGCACGCAGGATGATAGTGCCAATCTCCGGCTCGTTGAGTCGCAGGCGCAGCAGCGCGTCATCCAGTTCGCGGAACGCGCGCACCGCCCACGATTGATCGCCCGCCGCGAGGAACTGCGCCGCCGTAGTGGGCATTTCTCGTAGCGGCGGGTCTTCAGACCCGCCTGGCGCGCTGATCGTCAACTCACAGGTGCGCTTGAGGCGATCGATCGAGCCCGTCACGTACTTGTAAGCGATGGTGTCGCCAGCAATGGCCGGTGACAGCGGGCCGAGTGTGATGCCCGGGCCACTCTTCGGACGATCCGACATCGCCGCGAGTTCAAGCGCGCGCCTGGCCACCGCGTCCTGGAACTTGCTGGTCGGATACACCGCGTCAACGAAGCGGCCGTCGACGGCGCGCTTGCCGCGCACGCCTTCGACCAGCGTGCTGAAATCGTCTGCGAGATCGCGACGGACCTTGCGTTTGTCAACCACGCGGGTCAATCCACCGGTGCCGGGCAACACGCCGAGCAGCGGGGTCTCGGGCAGTCCCACTGACGCACTGCCGTCATCGACGAGCAGGATCTCGTCGCAGGCCAGGGCGAGTTCGTAGCCGCCGCCGGCGCAAATGCCGTTCACGGCGGCCATGAACTTGATGCCGCTGTGCGCGCTCATGTCTTCCATGCCGAGCCGCGTTTCGTTGGTGAACTTGCAGAAGTTCACCTTGAATGCGTGACTGGATGTGCCGAGCATGAAAATGTTGGCGCCGGCGCAGAAGATGCGCGGCTTCAGGCTCGTCAGCACCACCGAGTGGACTTCCGGGTGCTCGAAACGCAGGCGCTGCAATACGTCGGCGAGTTCGATATCGACGCCGAGGTCGTAGGAATTCAGCTTCAGCTTGTAGTCATTCGGCCGCAGGCCGGCGTCTTCGCGCACGTCCATGGCCAGGGTCGCGACGTTCCCGTCGACAGTCAGCTTCCAGTGTTTGTACTGGTCGGGAGATGTTTCGAAAGTCACCGACGGGGCCGCAGCAGTTGGTTCCACAAAGAGAGCTTACTACGTTCTTAAACACTCGTTCAAATGTGTGACATGATGACTTCGCCCCCATGGTCAAGTCAGCCGCCACCGATCGCCGAACCGAAATTCTGAAAAGCGCCGCCGCCGCGTTCCGCCGGCGCGGGTACCACGGCGCGAGCGTCGACGAAATCGCGTCGGCACTCGGAATGACCAAGGGCAACCTCTACTACTACTTCAAGAACAAGGAAGAGATTCTCTTCGCCTGCCACGACTACTCGCTCGACATGCTGCTGGCATTGATGACCGACGTGCAGGCCGAAGCGTCGAGCCCCGAAGCGAAACTCCGCAAGCTGGTACTGGCGTTCGTCCACCTGATTCTCGATGAGTTGCACGGCACCGCGCTCACGCTCGATCCCGAGGCGCTGTCACCGGAGCTCTTCAAGCGGGTGATCGCCAAGCGCGATCAATTCGATCAGGGCGTGCGGGCGATCATCCAGCAAGGGATTGACCAGGCCGCCTTCAAGCCCGGCGATCCCAAGTTGATCGAGTTCGCCATGATGGGCGCCGTCAACTGGATCCCGAAGTGGTTTGACCCGCAGGGTCCCGCGACCTCTGACCAGATCGGGACGGCCTTCGCCGACTACCTCATTGGCGGGCTCCTGAAGTCCTAGCCAGAAGCTGAACCGCACGCCGACGTGGATCGCGCGTGGCGGCTGGTCAGCCCAGGCGCCGATGTGCTCGAATCGCGAGTGCGACCAGTGCGCACACGAGAGGACGGCCGGTCACGTGTGCCATGGTCATGGGGACCTCAGGGATTGAGTTGTATGCGCCGAATCGTCCAGGCCGTGCTCGGGGGTTGAGTCGAACGCTCGGGGTTGCCGACGAGATAACCGAGGGTGTTCCCGCACACCGCCAGGGGAATGGAGGCGGTGCCAGTCGGCACGGGTACGTCCATCACCCGCAGGCGGCTTACGGATCGGCCCTGGGCGCCGAGCGTCAAGCGGACCAGCCGCCGCGACCCATCAGGCAGCGCCTGCAGGCCGACGAAGCCGCCGCCGTGCCGGCGCAGCCGTTCGATCCCGTCGAGGGGCACCGCTTTCGCCGCCGTGACCGCAATGACCGCCCGGGTCTTAAGGTCGATAGCCAGAAGGCCATGACGATGTGTGACGTACGCCACGCCGTCCTGCCGGCTCGCGGTCATGCTGAGAGGCACCACGTCACCAAGGTCGGCGAACACGCTCAGCGTGGTCGCGCCGGTGCGCAGAACCAGCACGCGATGTTGCAACGCATCAAGCAGCAGCACACCAGCTGAGGTCATCACCACATCTGTCGGAATGACGGGTGCGAGGGTTGCGGGGACGGCAAAGCTCGCAATCGGTCGTCCCGAAATGAGCTGCACCCGATGCAATGTCGCACCGCGGCCATCGGCTTCGGCGCTCGCCACCCAGAGATTGCCGTTGGTGGTGTCGATCTCGAGCGCGGTGACATCAAGGAACCCCGCCACGTCGGCACGCGTGAGGTCGATGGAATGGTCACTGCCTTCAGCGACGACCAGGAGCTTGCGGCCGGCACGATCGCCAAACACGAATCGCTTCGAGACTGCGTCACACGTCAGACCACCGGGCGAAAAGTCACCGCTGGTGAAATGCCCGGCGTCTTCGACCGCCACTGGTGACATAGGGGGCGGTGGTGCCAGGGGTGCCAGGGGTGCCAGGGGTGCCAAGGGTGCCAGGGGTGCCAGGGGTGCCAGGGGTGCCAGGAGT
>CAMBHC010000066.1 GCA_945866285.1 Candidatus Sulfopaludibacter sp. SbA3
AGCCGTGGCGCGAGCGAGACAAAGAAATCGTTGCAGGAGTACGCGAGGGCTTCGGCCGGGGACAGCGCGCGCTTGAGGTCGGGATGCGAACAGACGAAGGTCTGGCCATCAACCTTCACGGTGCGCCGGCACATGTGGCTGGTCTTGCCGTCGATCACGCCATCTTCAAGAGCTGCGACCAGGGCCACGGTCTTGACGACCGAGCCCGGCAGCCCTTGCGCATCGAGAACATCGGCCCGCGCCTCGCGCCGCTCGCGGGGATTGTCCAGGCTGCGCACGAAATACGCAGCCTGCCGCGCCGTAGCGTCTTCGCGGAGGCGGGGACCAGATTGCGCGTGAGCGGTGGCCACCGCGGCCAGGAACGCCAGCGCAACTGCGGCCCGCCGCCACCTCATAGCTTGGTCTTGCAGCCCGGCCGGCACAGGCAGGGAATGACCTTGTCGCCTTCCGTGTTGTAGTCGTAGCTCAGCTCGTCGCCAGCGGCAATGGCCTTCGCGGCGCGAATCCAGATGGTCTTGGTCTTGCTGTCCACCTCAATCCAGCAATTGCCATTGCAGGAATGGTTGATGAAGCGGGCATCGTTGCCGCCGACATTGGCGTCGCGGCTCCAGTTGCGGTTGACCCGGAACACCCAGATGCAGCCCTTTTTCAGATAGCGGTCTTCGCGGCTCTCGCTCTGCTTGTTGGTGATCAGCTCACCGGTGTACTCGATGATGCGCTTGTTCTTGTTGATCGGCTCCAGGGCGAAGACGCCGAAGCCGTGCAGTTTGGAGCGCTTACGTCGAACTTTTGGGAGGGGTGTCGCTTTGGGCATCTGTGACTGTCTGGAAGGCGATGACGGAGTGAATAAACGGCCTCGTAACGGTTCAGCCAGTGTAGCAAGAGGAATGATACATTGTCGCGTGAGAGGTACACTGTGCGACGCTATTTGACGACGTTCCTGTTCGTGTCCGTGGTGAGTCTGGGGGTGACCGTGCAAGGCCAACGACAGTTGTTTCCGGGTGCCGGCAACCTGCCGTTCAGCGCCGCCGCCAAGGGCGACGGCTTGATCTACGTCTCGGGCACCATTGCCGCCCAGGGCGACATCAAGGCCCAGACCAAGGCGGTGCTCGACAGCATCGGCCAGACGCTGACCAAATCCGGCTCGAGCCTGGGCATGGTCGCGAGCGCCAATGTCTATTTGAAGAACGCGGCTGATGCCGCGGCGATGACCGAGGTCTGGCGCCAGGTGTGGCCCAAGGACGCGCCGGTGCGGACCACCGTGGTCTCCGACTTCGTTGTACCCGGCGCCCTGATCGAGATCTCGGCCGTGGCCATTCCCACCGGCGGCGAACGCGTGGTCGTCGCGCCGGCGGGATGGTCGACCGCCAATCCCTACAGCTACGCCATCAAGTCGGGCGACAGCCTGTTCATGTCGGGCCTGGTGTCGCGCGGCGTCAAGGACAACCAGCCGATCGACGGCGACATGACCGCGCAAATGAACGTGATCATGGCGAACGCCGGCGAGTTGCTGAAGGCCGCCGGGTTCGGCTTTGAACACGTCGTTGCCAACCGCGTCTACATCACCGATGGCACGAAGTTCGGGGAGATGAACAAGGCCTACGTGCCGTTGTTCCCCAAGGACCCGCCAACCCGCGCCACCGTGATCGTCGGCTTACCCGGCCCAACTTACCAGGTGGAGATCACCATGGTCGCCAACAAACGGCCGAAGCAGGCGTTCGCGACACCTAATGCCGATGGCACCCCGGGCCGCCCCAGCGCGACGCTGAGCAGCGCCATCAAGGTCGGCAACACGCTGTATGTCGCCGGCCTGCTCGGCAACAACGCCGACAACAAGGGCAACATGGAAGCGCAGACCAAGGAAACACTGGCACGGGTCAGCCGCACGCTGACCGCCGCCGGCTTCAGCATGAGCGACCTGGTCGATGGCATGGCCTACATCACCGACATCGCGAACTTCGATGCGATGAACGCCGGCTATCGCTCGGTGATCCCCAAGGACTTCCCGGCTCGCGCCACGGTCAAGGCCGGGTTGGTCGGCGCCGACGGCCTCGTCGAGATCATGTTCATTGCCGCGAAGTAGAGTCCGCCTTTAGGCGGACAGACAAACAAAGGCCGGGGCCTACGCCCCGGCCTTTTCTTTTTCCCCCGCCACCACCGCCGCCGCGCGATCAAGCGCTCCCTGCACGCTCTCGCAGATGTTGGCGTCGCCGAGCCGGCGGTGAAACTCAGCTTTCCGCAGGGCCGCCATCGGCTGCGACGGTGCGCCGCACAAGATCATCGTCCGCCCCTTCGTCCGCAGCGCGTCGGCTAGCTCCTCGATCGCACTCAATCCGGTCGCGTCGATCGCGGTCATGTTGCGCAGCCGGAGCACAACGACGCGCGGCAGGTCGTCTGCTTGTTCGGCGATCTCGTGCAACTTGTCGGTGGCGCCAAACAGGAACGGCCCGTGGATGCGGAAGATCGCGACGTAGTCGGGAATCACCTTGTCTTGCAGGATGTGCGGGCGCCCGGCCTCGATGTACGCGTCGGTGACCCGGCTCACGGTGGTGGTCTGAGCCACGCGGCGGATGTACAACAGCGCCGCGAGCACCATACCGACTTCCACGGCCACCGTCAGATCAGCCAGCACCGTCAGCAAGAAGGTGGCGGTCCAGACCGCGATGTCGGCATACGACTGCTTGAAGACCTCGCCAATCTCCAGCCACTCGCCCATGTTCCAGGCCACTACGAACAGGATCGCCGCCAACACCGGCAACGGGACATACGCCGCCAGGCTGGCGCCGAACAACAACACGCCCAGCAGCGTGATCGCGTGGATGATGCCCGACATCGGCGAACGCGCGCCGGAGCGGATGTTGGTCGCCGTCCGGGCGAGCGCGCCGGTCGCCGGCAACCCGCCGAACATGGGCGACACGATATTGGCAATGCCCTGGGCAAATAGTTCGGTGTTGGGATTGTGACGATCGCCGCCCATGCGGTCGGCCACCACGGCCGACAACAACGACTCAATGGCGCCGAGCATCGCGACGGTGACCGCCGGCGAGATCAAGCTCAGCACCAGTTCGGGCCTGAACACCGGGATGTGAAATGCCGGCAATCCCGCCGGAATGCCGCCAAACCTGGATCCGATGGTCGCGACGTCCAGCTGCAACACGATCGCCGCGCCGGTGCCGGCACACAGCGCGACGATGTACGCGGGGATCCGCGTGATGTAGCGGCTCCACAAAATGAGCAGCAGTAACGTGCCCACACCGAGCGCGAGCGAGTCGGGCGGCACCGAGCCGAGATTGGCGCCAATCACCTCGAGGCGCCCGATGAACTCGCCCGGCACCGCAATCTCAAGGCCCAGGAAGTCCTTCAGTTGGGTGCTGGCAATGACGAGCGCAATGCCGTTGGTGAAGCCGATGATTACCGGCTTGGGGATGTACTTCACCGCGGTCCCGGTGCCGGTCAGTCCCATCACCACGAGGATCACGCCCGCCATCAACGTGCACATGAACAGGCCGTCGACGCCGTACTTCGCGATGATGCCCGACACGACCACGACGAAGGCGCCGGTCGGGCCGCCAATCTGGAAGCGCGATCCGCCCAGCGCGGAGATGATGAAGCCGGTGATGATCGCGCAGTAGATGCCCGACTGCGGCGTGAGGCCGGACGCGATGGCGAATGCCATGGCTAGCGGCAAGGCCACGAGGCCCACGGTAACGCCAGCGACCAGGTCGGCGGAGAACGCCGCGGCGTCGTAGCCCTCAGCGAAGGTCAACACCGACCGCGGCCACCAGCCTGGCAGGCGCTTCTTCATTGCATGGCGTAGAACAGCGCGTCGTAGCTCCACACCGTGAAGGCGATGCGGGTGCCATCCGGCGACCAGGCCGGCTGGGTCTTGTGCGACAGATCGCTGGTCACTTGGACGGGCGTGCCGCCACCGATAACGGGGATGCGGAAGATCTGAAAGAACCCATCTGGTGCCGGCGCCGTGAACGCCACCATGCGGCCGTCGGCCGACACCGCCAGACCCGGGAAGTCGTGCTCCGTCTCGAACTCGTGCACGACGTGGGGACGGCCACCAGTGCTCGGCAGGGTGATGATGGCGTGGCGCCCTGGGCCAACCTTGGCGATGGCAATGGCGGTGGTGCTGCTCGGCAACCACTCCGCGTGCGTGATCTCGCCATCGAACCCTTCAGCCCGGACCTCACGCAGTTCCGCGGTCACGCTGCCTGATTCCTGGTCCACGCCGATGGCGTAGACCACCGAGCGGCCATCGCCCTTGCGCGCACCAGCGAGCAACACCGTCTGCCCATCGGGCGACCAGCGCGGCCAGCCCACTTCCGCCCCGCGGCCCAGGAACGTAATCCGGCGATCCGGTCCCTTTCCATCCGCCGGCCTCAGCCACACATCGTCCGACATCTCGCGATGCGTGTGAAACGCGATCCACTTGCCGTTGGGCGACCACGCCATGGCCTGGTCTTCAGAATCGGATTTGGTAATCACTTCCGCCGGCTGGTCGGCGGGTAGTGGCTGCGAGAGGTCGATGACGCCGATCTCCTGCGCGATATCCGGATACTTCGCATCGTCCACCACCCGGCGCCAGGTGCCATAGGTGAAGGCGAGGCGATGCCGGGTCGGATGGAAGGACGGGGTTTCAGACTGGAAGGTCGTGAGCTGGCGCGTGGTGCCACCGCCCGACGGCGCGTCGGCCAGGAAGGTGCGATACGACTGGACCTTGAAGATGGCCGTGCCGTTGGCCGCCACCGACGGCGCGTAGGCATCGCGCGAGAACGAGGTCAGCCGGCGCGCGCGGCTCTTGGCCGGATCCGCGGCCCACAGCTCAACCATGCCCTGATCGTTAGGCGACGCGAAATAGACCTGCGTGCCATCGCCTGAGAATGCCAGCGGCCCGATCACGTCGAGATCGGGCTCGAAGCGCAGCGCCGGTGCGCCGCAGGGAATCGACACGCGCGGCGGGCCACCTTCATTGGTGATACAGGCAATGTCGCCCGATGGCGTCCAGGCCGGCGACGACGGCCTGGCGGCGAGCAGTGTGCGTTGGCGGGTCACGCCGTCGGCCGAGATGCGCCACAGTTCCGCGCCTTCCTTGCCGGTCGCCAACGCGACCACCGACTTCGCGTCCGCATTCCACGCCGGCTGGCGCAGGTGATTCACGTCCTGGCCGCCCCACAGCGGCTTGCGCACCACGCCCTCGGCCGAGAAGCTGTAGGTTTGCCAGCGCACCGGCGCACCGGTGTCTTCGGCGACCAGCACCTCGTTGCCGGCCCACGCCAGGTAACGAATCTGCCCATCGCCGGCCGGCAGGGTCTGCGGCACTCCGCCACCAATCGGCAGCACGCGGATGAATCGACCTTCGGTGTAGGCAAGGCGCGTGGCATCGGGCGAGATCACGCCGGCCGGATCCCGATAGCCGACGATGCCGAGTTGGTGGGCGGTGGTGAGGTACGTCAGGCGCGGCGGTTCGCCGCCCAGCACCATCGCGGGCCGGGCCCACAGCAAGGCCACCAGGGCCCAGACGACAACGCCGAACAGGACGAGCGCGCGCATCCTGTTCCTATTCTATTCCTCCACGCCGTATCCTCGTGCCAATGGCTGCGAGCTACGCCGTGACCGTGAGCGCGGCGCGGGCTATGCCGCGCAGCATCCCGCCGAACACCAAGTGGTGCAGGGGACTAATGGCGTACCAGTAGGCCTTCCCGAGCACGCCCTCGGGATCGAAGGTTGCGGTCTGGCGAATCAGCGTGCCGGCGGCGGCGGGCACGACCTCGAACTCGAGCCAGGCTCGTCCGGGCAATCGCATCTCTGCCGACAGGCGCAGCCGTCGGCCGGGCTCGATCGACTCAACCCGCCAGAAGTCGAGCGTGTCACCCACGCGCAGTGTCTCGGGTGACGGCCGGCCCCGTCGCATGCCCACGCCACCGCTCAACAGATCGAGCAGGCCACGCAGGCGCCAGAGCCAGTTCCAGGCGTACCAGCCAGTATCGCCGCCAATGCGTTCAATGCACTTGAACACCGCCGACGGCGTGGCGCTAACGGTGATCGACCGCGCATCAGTCAACCGGGCGCCAAACTGTATGCCGTCCCATGAGGGTGGCACACGCGCCGACGACACGGCGTCGGTCCAGCGCGTGACGATCGGCTCGCCCGGCGCAACGCCGAGTGCACGCTTCACCGCCTCCTCCACGCCCATGGGGCGCACCGCAAACATTCGCAGCGCGACGTCATCGTGCACCACGGTGGTGTGCACGATGCTCTCAATCAACTTGCGTCCGATCCTGGCATAGAGCGGCGTGATGAGGCCCAACCACAGGCTCGACACATACGGCGTCAAGACCGGAACCGCGAGCATGCGCAAGCGGCGGCCGCGCAGGCGGGCGTAGATTTTCATGATCTCGGCGTAGGACACCTGGTCGGCGCCGCCAATCTCGTACACGCGGTACGCCGACGCCGGCAGGTCGAGCGCGGACATCAAGTAGTCGAGCAGGTCGTCGATGGCGATGGGCTGTGCTGGCACCCGGACCCATTTCGGCGTGATCATGAACGGCAGCCGTTCGACCAGCGATCGAATCATCTCGAACGACAGGCTGCCCGCGCCAATGACGATCGAGGCGCGGAACTCGAGCACCGGAATGCCTGACTCGCGCAGGATGCGGCCGACTTCCTGCCGGCTGCGAAGATGCGGCGACAGGTCTTCGTCTTCCCGGCCGAGCCCGCCAAGGTATATGAGGCGGCCGACGCCGGCGGCCTTTGCCGCCGCGGCAAAGTTCGCCGCGCCCTGACGGTCGGCCTCTTCGAAGGATCCCGGTGCGCCCATCGAGTGCACGAGGTAATAGGCCGTGTCGACGTCGCGCATGGCCGCGTCGAGGGTCGATGGCTCGAGGACGTCACCACGAACCACATCGCGCGCCGGATGGTCCTGGGTCAGCACCTCTGGCCGTCGTGTCAGGCAGCGCACCTGGTGGTCGCGGGCTTCGAGCGTGCGCAGCAGCCGTCCTCCGACATAGCCGGTGGCGCCGGTGAGGAGGATGCGGGGGGCCGTCGGCATGATCTCTGGGTAGTGTGACGCCGTTACGGTCCCGCGAGATGCACAAGTAGCTGAATCAGTGGAAATCGTGCGAGTCGATGGCCGCGCTGTCGGGCAGGCCAGCCAGCCGCGACACGCGCTCGGCCTTGATCGACGTGACGCCGTCCTGATTTTGCAACACGCCCTCGACCATCAGAAACGACGACTCGACAATAATCAGGCGATCGCTGGCGTAGAGATCGGGCCGGACGATGATGTTGGCGATGCCGGTTTCGTCTTCGAGGGTCAGAAAGACAAAGCCCTTCGCCGTACCGGGACGCTGGCGCGTGATCACCATGCCCGCCGTGCGCACCCGTCGACCGGCGCGGGCCCGCGGCAGCTCGCTCGCCGGCAGCACGCCGCGCATCGACAGCTCGTGCCGGCGGAAGGTCAACGGATGCGGACCGACGGTGAGGCCGGTGCCGGAGTAATCGGCGATGAGACGTTCAGAGACGGACATCTCGGGGAGAGGCGATTCGTCCGTGCGGCGGTCGCCGGGACTAAAGTCCCGGCCTCCTGGCATCTCTTAAGGGTGCCCCTCTTCAAACAACTCACCGGCCGGACGGACGGCACGTTCCACTTGCCACAGCGCCGAGCGGCGATCGTGGCCGAGCGAGTTGAGCGCGCCAATCTCGGCCAGCACCACCATCTCGTCACGACGAATCCCGGTGCGGCGCACCAGTTCATCGACGGATCGATAGCGTCCGGTCCTCGGCGGCGCCACTACCCATTCGTGCGAACAGACATTGCAAAAGAGGGCTTGGGGGCTTGGGGGCTTGGAGGCTTGGACGGTTTCGAGCATCGTCGGATCGTCGCAGCCGCATTTGGGACAGCGGTCGGAGCCAGGCGGGTCTGAAGCTCCGCCTCTACGAGTAGAGCTTGCCGCGTCGAAGCTCGCCAGAGATTGCCCGAGCGAAGGCTGGGCAATGGCCTGCCCCGCTTCCGCACGCAGGCCGCGCACGTAACGCAGGCCGAGCCGGATGGAGCCATCCGGCTCAACGGTGCAATCCCAGTCGGACACCTGCACATCGATCGGGTTGAAGCGGACGCCGTGCCGCTGCGCATCTTTCACCAACGTGGCGGAATGGTAAAAGCCCATCGGCTGGTTGTTGAGCAACGCCGTGTAGAACGCCGCCGGGTAGTGCGCCTTGAAGTAGGCGCTGGCATAGGCGAGCAACGCGAAGCTGGCGGCGTGCGATTCAGGGAAGCCATACAAGGCGAACGAGGTGATGGCGCGCACAATGCGATCGGCGGCCTCGCCGGTGATGCCGTTCTTGGCCATGCCGTCGCGCAACAGGCTCTCGAGCTGCAGCATGCGCTTCTCGGATCGCTTGAAGCCCATGGCGCGCCGCAGGTCTTCGGCCTGCCCGCCGGTGAAATTGGCCACCACCATGGCCATGCGCAGCAACTGTTCCTGGAACAACGGCACGCCCAGTGTGCGCTTCAAGATCGGCTCGAGCAGCGGGTGATCGTAGACCACCGCTTCGCGACCCGCGCGGCGGTTCAGGTACGGATGCACCATCTGCCCGACGATGGGACCTGGGCGGATGATCGCGACTTCGACGACGAGGTCGTAGAACTTCTGCGGCTTGAGCCGCGGCAACGTCGCCATTTGCGCGCGCGACTCGACCTGGAACACGCCAATGGTGTCGGCCGCGCACAGCATCTTGTAGACCTCCGGATCGTCCGCAGGAATCGTCGCGAGGCTGAGGCTGTCGGGCTGTTCCTGATTGATCAAGTGAATGGTGTCCTGTAAGACCGCCATCATCCCGAGGCCCAGCAGGTCCACCTTGATGATGCCCATGTCGGCGCAGTCTTCCTTGTCCCACTGCACGATCACGCGGCCCGGCATGCTCGCGTTCTCGAGCGGAACCACCGACGACAGGTCGCCCTGGCACACCACCATGCCGCCGGAGTGCTGGCCCAGGTGGCGCGGCAGGTCCTGCATTTGCCGCCACAGTTCCGCGAAGTGCCGCACGCGCGGCTCGTCGCCGGCCATGCCGACCTCGGCGAGCTTCTTCGACAACGTGTCCGAGGGATCGATGAACTCGAACTGGTGCATCACCTTGGCCAGGCGATCGATCTGGTGCTCGTCCAGGTCGAGCGCCTTCCCCACTTCGCGCGCGGCGCTCTTGCCGCGATAGGTAATCACGTTGGCGGTCATGGCGGCGCCGTGCTGGCCGTACTTCTGGTAGACGTGCTGAATGACGCGCTCGCGGCGGTCGCCGCTCGGCAGATCGAGATCGATGTCGGGCCATTCGCCGCGCTCTTCCGACAAGAAGCGCTCGAACAGCAAGTCCATGGCCACCGGATCTACCGCGGTGATGCCCAGGCTGTAACACACGGCGCTGTTGGCGGCCGAGCCGCGGCCCTGCACCAGGATGTCCTGCTGCCGGCAGAAGTTCACGATGTCCCAGACGATCAGGAAATAGCCGGCCAGTTGCAGTTTCTCGATCAGATCCAGCTCGCGCGCCACCTGCGCACGGGCCTTGTCGTAATAGGGCCGGTAGCGATCGCGCGCGCCGACCTCGGTGATCTTGCGAAGGAACGAAATCTCGGTCTCGCCGTCGGGCACCGGATAGCGCGGAAAGCGGTAGCCGAGGTCGGCCATCGTGAACTGCAGGCGATCGGCCAGGTCGCGCGTGGCGTGAATCGCCTCGGGCCGATCCGCAACCACCCGCGCCATTGGCGCCGGCGGTTTCAGGTAGCGCTCCGCATTCGCCGCCAGGCGACGGCCGGCGCGATGCAGCGGCACGCGTTCGCGAATGGACGTCAGCACGTCGAACAGCGGCCGCTCGTCCGGCGTGGCAAAACTCACGCCACCGGTGGCGACAAGCGGAACACGAAACGCCTCGGCCAGGCACACCAGCGCGTCGTTGTCATCTTCCTGATCGCGATGCAGGTGCCGTTGCAGTTCGACGTACGTGTTGGCGCGGCCGAAGGTGCCAACAATGCGGTCCAGCAATCCACC
>CAMBHC010000067.1 GCA_945866285.1 Candidatus Sulfopaludibacter sp. SbA3
GGTCTCGCGGGCTTCATGTCGGGCCAGGCGCGCCCCGCCGGCGCCGCGATCCCGATGACCTTCCACAAGAAGCCGGTCTTCGGCGTGGACCTGCCCACCTACATTTACGACGCGAATACGCCACGCAAGCGCGTGACGCCCGGGCACTACGCCTACGTGAAGATCGCCGAAGGCTGCGACTACAAGTGCGCGTTCTGCATCATCCCGAAAATGCGCGGTCACTACCGCAGCCGGCCCATCGACTCCATCGTCCAGGAAGCGCACCAGCTTGCCGCGCAGGGCGTGAAAGAGTTGCTGCTGATTTCGCAGGACTCCACGTTCTATGGCATCGACCGCGGTGAGCGCGGCGCGTTGCCGAAGTTGCTGCGCGCGCTGAACGACGTGGACGGCATCGAGTGGATCCGTCTCCTGTATCTCTATCCCACGACGATCAACGACGAAGTGATCGACGCCATCGCCGACCTCGACAAGGTGGTCAAGTACATCGACCTGCCGTTGCAGCACGCCTCAGATACCGTGTTGAAGCGCATGAAGCGGCCCGGCACGCGCAAGTCGTACGTCCGCCTGCTCGACAACATCCGCGCCCGTATCCCCAACGTCGCGCTCCGGACGACCTTCATTGTCGGCTTCCCGGGCGAGACCGCGGAGGACTTTGCCGAGCTCGAAGGGTTCATCACCGAGATCGGCTTTGACCACGTCGGCGTCTTCACCTATTCGCACGAAGAAGGCACCTCGGCGCATGAGCTGGTGGATGACGTGCCGGCGGGGACCAAGAAGAAGCGCCAGAACGCCCTGATGGCCCGGCAGAAGAAGATCGTCGCCGCCCGCCAGAAACGGCGACTAGGGGAACAGGCCCGGATGGTGGTGGATGGTCCGTCCCCTGAGCATGAGCTGGTCATGCAGGGCCGCCTGCCCGGACAGGCCCCCGAAATCGACCCCGTGGTCTACCTCACCGAGTGCGACCCGCCAGCCTTCCCCAGAGGGTCGTTTGTGGACGTGGAGATCGTCGGCGCCGAGGGGTACGACCTCATCGCCAGGCCGCTCGGATTCTAACCAGCCGGCCAGCCGCGCCGTCGCCCGGAGGGCGAGGGCGGACGTGTTACACTACGAGGTCGGTTCTTAGTCTGGGTTAACCAGAGTGGGCCTTTTAGCCCACTCTTTGTGTTTTATAGGGGGCTTTTTTGAGCCCGCTCGAACGCGTCCGAGAGATGGCGGTCCGGATTGCCGGGGTCTACGGCCTCGACATTTTCGACGTCGAATTAAAGCGAGAAGCTGGCCAGCAGGTGTTGCGGGTCATCGTCGACCGACCTGGACCTGCGTCCACGCCGGAAGAAAGCGTCAGCATCGGAGATTGCGCACGCGTCGCCGACGAGTTGAGCACGATGCTCGACGTCGAAGACGTGATTCCCAGCGGCTACACCTTCGAGGTGTCGTCACCAGGACTGGATCGGCCCCTGCGGCACGCGGATGATTACCGGCGGTTCGCCGGGCGCTGGGCCAAGGTTGTTACCTCGCAGCCGGTGGAACGCCAGACGGCGTTCGTGGGCCGGCTGAAGGGCGTCGAGGGAGACGACGTGCTGTTTGAGTCAGAGGGCAAGAAGCTGATGAAGCTGCCACTGCGGCTCATCAAGCGCGCCCATCTAGACTTGGAGTTCTGAAGAGACCATGACTACCAATCCGTTGATGCAAACGATCGAGGCGCTGGCCAAGGAAAAAAACATCGAGCCCACCGTCGTCATCCAGGCGATGGAAGAGGCCGTGGTCACGGCGTCGCGCAAGTTCTATAAGGGCGGCGAGGACCTCAAGGCCAAGTTCAATCCGGGGAACGGCCAGATCGAGCTCTTCGCCTTGAAGACCATCGTCGACGAGGTCACGAACCCGGACCTCGAGATTTCGATGGCCGAGGCCAAGGGAATGTACGGGGATGACGCCGGCGTCGAGGTCGGCGACCAGCTCGAGTTCCAGAAGCGCACGGATGTCCTGGGCCGCATTGCGGCGCAGACGGCCAAGCAGGTGATCTTCCAGAAGGTCCGCGAGGCCGAGCGCGAAAAGGTTTACGACGAGTACAACGACCGCGTCGGCGATGTCATGAACGGCCTGGTCAAGCGTTTCGAGCAGGGCGACATCATCGTCGAGGTCGGCCGTGTCGAAGCGGTGCTGCCACGCAAGGAACAGTCGCGCGCTGAAAGCTATGCGCAGGGCGACCGCGTCCGCGCCGTGATCCGCGGCGTCAGCAAGAGCGCCAAGGGCCCGCAGATCGTGCTGTCGCGCACCGACCCGGCCCTGCTGATCAAGTTGTTCGAGCAGGAAGTACCCGAGGTTTACGACGGCACCGTGATGATTCGCGGCGCCGTGCGCGAGGCCGGCGATCGCGCCAAGGTCGCGGTCTACTCGCGCGAGCGCGACGTCGATCCGGTCGGCGCCTGCGTTGGCATGAAGGGCACCCGCGTGCAGGCCATCATCCGTGAACTGCGCGGCGAGAAAATCGACATCATCGACTTCTCGGACGACCCGGTGCAGTTCGTGATGAACGCGCTCAGCCCGGCCAAGGTGCAGCGCGTGACCATCGTCAGCGACCTGGACAAGGTCATGGAAGTCGTCGTCGAAGACAGCCAGCTGTCGCTCGCCATCGGCAAGAAGGGCCAGAACGTGCGGCTCGCGGCGAAACTGACCGGCTGGCGGATCGACATCAAGAGCGAAGAAGAAAAGCGCAAGGAAGTCGAAGCGGAGTTTGGCGCGATCGAAGCTGCCAGCGCCGAAGCCGACGCCGTCCCGGTCGAGGGCGATGCTGCGCCGGCTGACGAAGCCATCGTCGAGGCCGCACCGGCCGACGAAACAAAGTAGTCGAGAGCAGAGGAAACGCGTTTGTCCACTGTCAGGATTTACAAGGTCGCGGAGTTGCTGAACACCACATCGGTTGAGGTGTTGGCTCTGCTCAAGAAGGCCCACGGCATCGAGCTCAAGAGCGCGTCGAGCACGCTCGAAGAGATCGTCGCCAGGCAATTTGTGGATCGCCTTGCCAAGCAGCGCAACATCACGCTGCCCAAGGGCGACATCTTCTCCGAGCAGGCAGCGCACGCGGTGAAGACCGCGGCCAAGTCGAAGGCCACTGCCGCCAAGAAGGGCACCGCGGCACCGGAGCCGGCCAAGCCGGCCGCGCCGACGCTCGGTCCGCCCCGCTTGATCAAGAAGGCCAAGCCGGCCGAGACGCCAGCCGACGAACATCACGTCGAGGAGCCGGTCGAGATTCCGGCGCCGACCTCGGGGACACTGCCGCCGCCGGTGGTCGAGCACGTTGAGCCGATCGAGGCTGCCGCGCCCGAACCGGTCGTTGAAGAACCTGTGCACGTCCACGTCCACGTGCCCGAGCCGGCGCCCGTCGCCGAACCCGAGCCGGCCGTCGCGGCCGTCGCGGTCCCTGCGGTGGCGGCGGCGCCAGAGCCGGTGCGCAAGGAAGCGCGATTCGTGCCGCCCAGCATCCGGCTGCGCGTCGAAGAACCCGGCAAGGCGCCGCCCAGCGCGCCGCCCCTGCAGCCCAAGCGCCCGCTCGTGCCGCAACCGCCTCGCGTGGTTCCGGCGGCGCCCAAGGGCCCGCTGCCCGCGGCCACCGGCAACCTCGCGCGTCCGGCCGGTCAGCGTCCGGGCTACGGCCCGCAACGTCCGGTCAGCAACACGGCCGCCATGCTGGGCGGTCCGCGTCCGCTGCCATCGCAGCCGGTGCGCCCCAGCACGGGCCTGCCGCCCCGGCCGGGCATGCCGGGCATGCGTCCCGGGGGCTTCCGTCCCCAGTATCAGCAGCGCCCGACGGGCCGCAGCTCGTCACAGCGCCGTGATGCCGCGCGCCCGCAGGCGCCGGCGCCAGTCGCGCCGCTGCCACCTATCACCCGTACCATCACCTTCTCGGAAGGCATGACGGTCAAGGACCTGGCGGACCGCCTTGAGATCCGCGTCAAGGACGCGCTCAAGGCCCTGCTGGACCGCCGTCTGATGATGACCATCAACTCGGCCATCGATCTCGACACGGCCAAGATGCTGGCCGCCAGCTTCGGCGCCGAGATCCACACCCGCAGCTTCGAGCAGGAAATCATCGAAGAGAGCGACAAGACCGCCAACGCCGAAGACCTCGTCACCCGCTGGCCCGTGGTCACCATCATGGGCCACGTCGACCACGGCAAGACGACGCTCCTCGACGCGATTCGCACTACCCGCGTGGCCGAGCGCGAAGCCGGCGGCATCACGCAGCACATCGGCGCTTACCTGGTGAGCGCCGGCGAGAAAACCGGCAAGCAGATTGTCTTCCTCGATACGCCCGGCCACTCGGCGTTCACCATGATGCGCGCCCGCGGCGCCAAGGTGACCGACGTCGTGGTGCTGGTGGTGGCCGCCGACGACGGCGTCATGCCGCAGACGAGGGAAGCGATCGACCACGCCAAGGCTGCGAACGTGAAGATCATCGTGGCCGTGAACAAGATCGACAAGCCGGGTGCAAACGCGGAAACGGTCAAGCGCCAGCTCACCGAGCTCGGCCTGATGCCGGAAGACTGGGGCGGCAGCACGGTGTTCGTCGAGGTCTCGGCCAAGAAGAAGCAGAACCTCGAAGGCCTGCTCGAAATGATCTTGCTGGTCACCGAAATCGACGACCTCAAGGCCAACCCCAAGCGCAGCGCCATCGGCACCGTGCTCGAAACCAAGCTCGATCGCGGCCGCGGCCCCGTGGCCACCGTGCTCGTGCAGGACGGCACGCTGCGCGTGGGCGATAACGTCATTGCCGGCCCGGTGGTGGGCCGTGTTCGCGCGCTGATCGACGATCGCGGCCGCAACATCAAGGTCGCCGGACCATCAACGCCAGTCGAACTGCTCGGCCTCGAGTCACTGCCCTCACCCGGCGATTCGTTCCAGGTCGTGGCCGACCCGGCCAAGGCGCGGCAGATTGCCACGTTCCGTCAGGGCCAGGCGAAGGAAAAGTCGCTCGGCGCCAAGGGTTCACGCATGACCCTCGAGTCGCTTCAGGCCTCGCTGGCCGAGGGTGGCGCGAAGGAACTGGCGCTGATCATCAAGGCCGACGTGCAGGGGTCAGCCGAAGTGCTGGCCGACACGCTGGTCAAGCTGACCGACGAGAAGACGAAGATCAAGATCATCCACTCGGCGGTGGGCGCCATCAACGAGTCGGACGTGCTGCTGGCGACCGCGTCACGCGCGATCATCATCGGCTTCAACGTGAAGCCCGACCGTAACGCCGCCGACGTCGCTGACCGCGAGAAGGTCGACATTCGCTACCACACGGTCATCTATCACGTCACCGACGAGATCAAGCTGGCGATGGCCGGCCTGCTCGACCCGACGTTCAAGGAAGCGCGCATCGGCGCCGCGACCGTGCGTGAAACGTTCAAGGTGCCAAAAATCGGAACGATCGCCGGTTGCATGGTCAACGAAGGCGTCATCAGGCGCTCGGGCGATGCGCAGGCGCGCCTGTTCCGCGACAGCGTCGAGTTGTGGACCGGCAAGATCGGCTCGCTCAAGCGCTTCAAGGACGATGTCGGCGAAGTCAAGACCGGCTTCGAGTGCGGTATCGGCCTGCAGGGCTACAACGACCTGAAGGTCGGCGACGTCATCGAAGTGTTCCACCTGGAGCGCGTCGCGCAGGCGGTGTAACTTGGCGCTGACCCACCGCGTCGAGCGCATACAGGAACAGGTCCGCGAAGAGGTGAGCCAGATGCTGGCCACCGAAGTGCGCGACCCCGGGGTCGGCCTGGTCACGGTCACGCGCGCGAAGGTGACCGGCGACCTGTCGCTGACCCGCATCTACTGGACCATCCTCGGCGATGCCGCCGAGCGCAAGAAGACCGTCAAGGCACTGGAGCGCGCCACTGGCTTCGTGCGCCACCTGCTGGCCGAGCGTCTCGGCCTGCGACGGGTTCCCGAGGTGAAGTTCATCTACGACGAGTCGGTCGCGGCCCAGTCGCGCATTGAAGAGATCCTCCTGGAAATTCACGCCGCGGATGCCGCGCGCACGGTGGACGCGCCCGCCCCCGACGCGCCAGCCGCCCTGCCAGCGAAACCCGCCGAAGCCCCCGATGAATCCGCCGAGCGAAGGCGGGACGAAGAACCGACGTAATTACCACCATGGCCACACGCGCGAAGGTCCGTCGCAGCCGCGACTATATGGTCTGGGTGGATTGCGAGATGACCGGCCTGGATCCTGCCCGGCATGTGATCGTCGAGATCGCCACCATCATCACCGACTTCGACCTCAACATCGTCGCCCGCGGACCGGAGCTGGCCATTCGCGCGACTGCCGCGCAAATGCGAGCCATGGATCCCTGGCCGCGCAAGACCCACAAGAAGAGCGGCCTGCTCGACCGGATGGCCCATGAAGGCGTGACGCTGGCCGACGCCGAAGCGCGCACGCTGCGCTTTGTCCGCAAGTATTGCTACGCCAACACGGCGCCGCTCTGCGGCAACTCCGTGTGGCAGGACAAGCGCTTCCTCACGAAGTACATGCCGGCCTTCCAGGACTTCCTCCACTACCGAATTGTCGACGTGAGCTCGGTGAAGCAGCTGGTGGCGCACTGGTGTCCGCAACGCAAGTACGCGGCGGTCAAGACCGAGACGCATCGCGCGCTCGCGGATATCGAGGAATCGATCGCCGAACTCGCCGCCTACAAGCAGATCTTCACGAAGTGACCGCCCCCCTGCCGTTTCCCGATGGCGTGCTCGTCGTTGACAAGCCGCAGGGCCCCACCTCGCATGACGTGGTCGCGCTGGCGCGACGCGCGCTGGGCGTGTCGGGCATTGGCCACACCGGGACGCTCGACCCCATGGCCACCGGCGTACTGCCGCTGGTGATCGGCCGCGCCACCCGGCTGGCCCAGTTCCTGACGGCGAGCGACAAGGACTACGAGGCGACGGTTAGGTTCGGACGCACCACCAACACCTACGACGCCATGGGCACTGTCGTCACGACCTCGGACGAGCGTCCCACGCGCGAGCAAATCGAGCAGGCGCTCGGCCGGTTTCGCGGCACGTTCGAACAGACCCCGCCGGCGTTCTCGGCCAAGAACATCGATGGCGCGCGGTCGTACGACATCGCCCGCAAGGCCAAGGACGGCGTGGTCACCCTGCCCAAGGCCGTGACCACCACGGTGCGCCAACTGGACCTGATGTCGTTTGACGGTGAGACCGCCGGACTGCGCGTACGGGCGACGGCTGGTTTCTACGTCCGGTCGCTGGCCCACGACCTGGGTGCCGCGCTCGGCATGGGCGGCGTGCTGACGGCCCTGCGCCGGACGCGGTCGGGCGAATTCTGCCTTGAAGGGTCCGTACCGCTGGCCGACGTGCTGCAGGCGAGTCGCGAGTCGCTGGCGGGCCGCCTGCTGCCCTTCAGCAGCCTGTTGCCGGAATTGCCCGCCGTGACACTGCGGGGCCCCGAACAGCTGGCACGGGTCAAGAACGGGGTGGAAATCGCTCCTGGGGACCTGTTGACGCCTCTCAGCCCGCTTCCGGAGCTGGTCAGGCTGCTCGGGCACGACGGCACGCTGGTCGGGCTGGCGAAACCGGGAAAAACGGCCGGATTTCTGCACGCCTCAATAGTGTTGCTTTAGGGCTTGGGGGCTTGGGGGCTTGGAAATACCAGGGATCCGTCACCAAGCCTCCAAGCCTCCGAGTCACCAAGCCACCAAGCCTCCGAGTCACCAAGCCTCCAAGCCTCCAAGCCCCTGTTCTGAGGTAACATAACGAGGTTACAGGCGATGCTGTTATCGCCACATACGGCGGCTTGGTAGTTCCCCAGCCTGTCGCGCCGAAGCTCGCTGGAGCCCGGAGCGAAGGCGGAGGCTACTCGGCTGTGCGTGGAGGTTACGACGTGGGAATGACGAAAGACAAGAAGACTGCCATCATTGGCGACTTCAAGAAGCACGACACCGATACCGGCTCACCCGAAGTTCAGATCGCGATCCTCAGCGATCGCATCAACTATCTGACCGAACACTTCAAGACTCACGGGAAGGACCACCATTCCCGCCGCGGATTGCTCAAGCTCGTTGGCCAGCGGCGCCGCCTGCTCGATTACCTGAAGAGCAAGGACACCTCGCGCTACGCAGTGGTCATCAAGCGCCTCGGCATCCGCAAATAACCGGGACTAGTCCCATTCATTTTCCTAGGTTGAGTTATGCACAAGCGTGATTTATCTCTCGGCTCGCAGACCCTGTCCATCGAGACCGGCCGCCTCGCGAAGCAGGCCGATGGCTCCGTAGTCGTCCGCATGGGCGACACGATGGTCCTCGTTACGGCCTGCCACTCGTCCAGCCCCCGCGAGGGCATCGACTTTCTGCCCCTCACGGTCGACTATCGCGAATACACCTACGCATCGGGCCGCATTCCGGGCGGCTTCTTCAAGCGTGAAGGCAAGGCCACCGAAAAGGAAACGCTGACCAGCCGCGTCATCGACCGGCCGATTCGTCCGCTGTTCCCCTCGGGCTGGGCGTACGAAACGCAGGTCATCGCGTTCGTGCTGTCGGCCGACACCGAAAACGACTCGGACGTGCTGGCGCTGACCGGCGCCGGCGCCGCGCTGGCCCTGTCGGAGATGCCGGTTGAGAAGACCGTGGCCGCCGTGCGCGTCGGCCTCGTCGAGGGCGAGTACATCGTCAACCCGACCTTCCCGCAGCGCAAGCTGAGCAAGCTCGATCTCGTGGTGGCCGGCACGGCTGACGGCATCGTGATGGTGGAGGCAGGCGCCAGCGAAGTCTCCGAAGACGAGGCCATCCACGCCCTCGAGACGGCGCACAAGGCGATCAAGCAGTTGGTCGAGATGATCGACACGCTCGCCAAGGAAGCCGGCCGTAAGAAGCTCCCAAAGCCCGAGGTAAAGAGCGACGCCAAGCTCGCCGCGTACGTCGAGTCGAAGGCCTACGCCTCGCTCGGCGAGGCGATGCGCATCAAGGGCAAGATCGAGAACTACGGGACGGTCGCCAAGCTCGAGAAGGAACTGGTCGCGGGCCTGCCGGAGGAATTTGCCGGCAGCAAGGCCGCAGTCAAGGGCCTGTTCCACGACCTGCAGGAAAAGACCCTGCGCGACTCGATCCTGAACAAGGGCATCCGCCTGGATGGCCGCAAGTTCGATGAGATTCGCAAGATCACGATCGAGAACACCGTGCTGCCGCGCGTGCACGGCTCGTGCGTGTTCACCCGCGGTGAGACGCAGGCGCTGGTCACCGTGACCCTGGGCACCGCCGACGACCAGCAGAAGATCGAAATGGTCGATGGCGAGACCTGGAAGCGCTTCATGCTGCACTACAACTTCCCGCCCTTCTCGGTCGGTGAAGTGAAGCCGATGCGCGGCCCCGGCCGTCGTGAAATCGGTCACGGCGCGCTCGCCGAGCGCGCGCTGACGCCGATGATGCCGGCCGAAGCCGACTTTGCCTACACCGTCCGCGTCGTCTCCGACATTCTCGAATCCAACGGCAGCTCGTCGATGGCGTCGGTGTGCGGCGGCTCGATGGCGATGATGGATGCGGGCGTGCCGATCAAGTCAGCGGTGGCCGGCGTGGCCATGGGCCTGATCATGGACGAGGCCACCGGCAAGTATGCCGTGCTGAGCGACATCGCCGGTGCCGAAGACCACTACGGCGACATGGACTTCAAGGTGACCGGCACGGCGGCCGGCATCACCGCGCTGCAGATGGACATCAAGGTCACGGGCATCTCGTCCGACGTCATGCGCGCGGCGCTGACCCAGGCGAAGGCCGGCCGCATGCACATCCTCGGCATCATGAACGAGTCGCTGTCGGCGACCCGCACCAACATGTCGGCCTACGCGCCGCGCATCATCACCATCAAGATCCCGGTCGACAAGATTCGCGACGTCATCGGCCCCGGCGGCAAGATGATCCGCAGCATCATCGAAAAGACCGGCGTCAAGATCGACGTCGAGGACAGCGGCCAGGTCAACGTGGCGTCGGCGGACGAAGCCGCAGCGCTCAAGGCGATCGGCATGATCCAGGAGCTGACCCAGACCGCCGAACTCGACAAGAC
>CAMBHC010000068.1 GCA_945866285.1 Candidatus Sulfopaludibacter sp. SbA3
CACCACTTCCATGCGCGGGTCCTCGTCGAGCGTGATCGTGCCGTTGACGACTTCACCGCTGCGGCGGATAAAGCGGAGCGGCACGGCCGCGCCCGGCTTCTGCTTTGAGAGAGCTTCTTCGAACGCTGCCAGCGACGTGAGGTCCACGCCCCCGAGGCTCGCCAGCTGATCGTCCTGCGCGACCCCTGCCTTGTAGAGCGGCGATTCCCACGGCACCAGCCCGGACACGCGCAAGGCGCTGCCGCCACCCTGCAATTGCACCTGGCCGGCGAACGCCTTGCCGGCCGCGCGTTTGCGCAGCACCATGCCGGCCCTCGCCAGCAAGCGCGTGTAGTCCACCAGCTCGCGACCCTCGACGAACTTGCCGAAGAAGTCGTTGGCGAAGCCGCGGTCGCCAGACACCTTGGCCAGCGTCTCTTTCAGGCCGTCAATCGTATAGGCGGTCGCAACCTTGCCGGCTTCCTTCTGCCCCGGACGGCCGAACTGCGCCCACAGCGCCTTCATGAAGTCATCCGCGGTGGTCTTGCCGTCTGATCGATCGCGCAGGGACAGATCGAGGCCGAGGCCAATGGCCGATCCGTAGGTGTAGTACGAGATGAACAGGTTGGGCCACGCCGTGCGATCGATCGAGACCGCGGCGTCGACAAACGGCGCCAGCCGGCTCATGTCGATCGCGCTCCGGAAGTTGCGGCCGGGGCTGAGCGTCACGGCATTGATGATGCCGCCCAGGTCGCCCATGAACGAATCCATCGTCTGCAGCCCGGCGCGTTCGAGGATGAGGCCGTCGAAGTAGTTGGTGAAGCCCTCGCCGAGCCACAGGTCGTCGCTCATGTCGGCCGCTTCGAAATCAAACGGCTCGATGCCCTTCGACCGCAGGCGTTCCATGTTCCAGGTGTGGAAGAACTCGTGCGCGACCGTGCCCAGGATGCCCTGGCGCTGCTGCGGATTCCTCAGCGCGCCCGAACTGGTGAGCGACGTGCTGTTGCGGTGCTCCATGCCGTCGCCACTCGCCCACGGCAGGTAGACGCTCAGGAACGTGTACGTGTTGGTCTCGAATCGCGGCAGCTCGCCGAACACGGGAATGGCTTCGCGGACAACGCGCTCGACGTCCTTGGCGAAGGCATCGGCTTCCGCCTCGGTGCCGTCATGCGTCAGTGCCACGCGGAACGCCGGTGGCGGCCCGGTGCGCTTCTGGCCATCGTCCACCGTGAACTCGCGCAGCATGAAGTTACTGAAGTCGGTGGGGCTGTCCATCAGGTAGTGAATGTTCGGCGCGGTGAACACCAGCGGGTCCGGTGTCGGAAACAACTGGGTGGCGACCTTCCAGGTCTTGCCGGGCGGCTGCACGAACGTCACCTTGGCGGGGCGCTCGAACCAGCCGCGCGCAAACATCAGCGCCGCGGGGATGTTGATGTGCGCGTGCATCGAGTCGATGCCGAGATAGGTGCCGTCGGTGCGATCGCCGAAGACCTTGTAGGTGACGACGACGGTGCCGTCGTGAGTGGCGAAGTCCCACTGGTGGGGATCCGGCCTGGTCGCCGTGAGCGGCTGGCCCTTACTGTTCGCTGCCGTGACGTCGAACACGTTCTTGGCGAACTCGTGGAGCGCATAGCGCCCGGGCGAGGTCCGCGCCATCCGCACCTGGAGCGGCCCGGCGGGCACCACGGCAAACTTGGCCTCGACCTGCATCCACCGGTGTTCGGGGGACGGGAACGAGAGCTTGTACTCCACCGGAGCCTGCGCCCATGCGGTTGAGCCGACCAGGAATATGAAAACGACTACGAGAAACCGTTTCGCCATTCCGCTAAGCATGCCACGAACTTTGGCCACAGAGGACACAGAGCACACAGAGAAGACAGTGGCTGGAAGACGGGGCGGGGTCGTTGAAGGCCGGCCTACGGCCGGCGTCTGGTCTGATGGTGAGTGGCGAGAACATGAGTCCCGCGAGTGGTTTCCATGACTCATGTTTCGCCACTCATCATCAGACCCGCGGCGCGTAGCGCCGCCAACGACCCGCCGTGTCCTCTGCGCTCTCTGTGTTCTCTGTGGCAATGAATTTCGTGGACTAGAATCTCAGCTATGAAGAAAGTGTTTTTCGCCGTGACGCTGGTTCTCGTTGGCATCCAACCGTCCGCCCAATCGGATCCCAAGACGGCGGCGCTCGGCTGGGTCGATGCGAACGGCACGGTGCTCAATCGCGTCAACCGCAACATCTGGACCTGGGCCGAGACCGGCCTCGAGGAAACCAAGTCGTCCGAAGAGCTGCAGACGCTGCTGAAGGCGAACGGCTTCACGGTGGAAGCCGGCGTCGCCGGCATGCCGACCGCCTTTGTGGCGAGCTACGGGACGGGCAAGCCGGTGATCGGCATCCTCGCCGAGTACGACGCGCTGCCGGGTCTCTCGCAGGATGCCTCGCCCGAACGCACCAACCGCGCCGGCGCGACAGCCGGCCACGGCTGCGGACACAGCGTGTTCGGCACGGCCAGCACCGGCGCCGCCATTGCCGTCAAGCAGGCGCTCGCGTCTGGCGCCATCAAGGGCACGGTCAAGCTGTTTGGCACCCCCGCCGAAGAGACCGGCATCGGCAAGACCTACATGCTGCGCGAAGGCATCTTCAAGGACGTCGACACGATTCTGGCGTGGCACGCCGGCGACTTGACGGCCGCGGCCTGGGATTACTCCAAGGCCATGGTCTCGGTGAAGTTCAAGTTCGAGGGCCTGGCCTCACATGCCTCGGTGTCGCCGCACCAGGGCAAGAGCGCGCTCGATGCCGTGGAGCTGATGAGCGTCGGCGTGAACTTCATGCGCGAGCACGTCAAGGAAGACACGCGCATCCACTACGTGATCACCAACGGCGGCGGCCAGCCCAACGTGGTGCCTGGGTCAGCGGAAGTCTGGTACTACCTGCGCGCCAACAAGCATGTCGATGTCGAGGAGTACTTCGTGTGGCTCACCGAGATTGCCCGCGCGGCCGCGGCGATGAGCCGGACGAAGCTGATCGAAACCCGCATCGACGCCGACATGCACGAAGTGCTGCCCAATCGGACGCTGGTCGAGGTGATTCAGAGGAACCTGGAGCAAGTCGGTGCACCGAAGTTCGACGATCGTGAGAAGGCCTTCGCCCGCGTCACGCAGAAGGACCTCAAGCCGGTGCCGGCCCTGGCCCTGGCAGAACAAGTGGAGCCGCTGCCGGGCGGGCCGCCGCGCCAGGGCACTCATTCCACCGACGTCGGTGACCTGACGTGGTTCTTCCCGGTCGGCCAGTTCACCGCGGCCACATATTCCTACGGCGCGCCGGGCCACAGCTGGCAGATCGTGGCTTGCACCGGCACCAGCATCGGCGAGAAGGGGATGATGGTGGCCGCCAAGACCATCGCCGGCACGGCGATCGATCTGTATCGTTCACCGGAGCTGATTGCGCGCGCGCGCGAAGATCTCAAGAAGACGATGGCGGACCAGAAATACACGACGCTGATCCCAGAAGGACAGAAGGCGCCGAAGACGATTCGTTAGAGCTTGCTGAATTCCTCGCGCGCTTGCAGTAATAGCGGGATGTCGGCGTCCGCGTCCTTCCAGAAGTCGAAGAAGGCCTGGTAACGCCGGCGCGCCTCGTCGCGGTTGCCCAGGGCCGCTTGCGCGCGCGCAAGCTCCACCATCGCAAAGGCCTTGCCCGTCCCCAGCCCACGCTGCCACGTATCCTCGGTCATCAACGCCAAGCCCTTGCTGGCAGCCGGCCAATCCTTGAGCTGCGTCTGCGCCAGGGTCCAGATGGTGACGATGTCGGCATGCTCCGGGTCAAACGTCACGGGCTCCAGCAGGGGGATGGCCTCGCCCGGCTTCCCCTCCGCCATCAAGGCCAGTGCGCGAAACGCCCGCTCGGCGGGGGCGTTGGCCGCCTGCTTTCGGACCTCGGCGAGCGCCAGCGGCAGCAGCTCGCGTGCCGCCTCGCCATCCTTGACAATGGCCGCCACCACCAGGCGTTCGTCGAGTGCGTTGGGCAGCAGCAACTCGTCCTCTTGCGCCGTGGCGATGCGGGTCCGCGCTTCGGCGGTCAGCCCCACCAGGGCCTCGTCGATCGCCAGGTCCATCAGCCCCTGGCCGGTTTGGGTGCGTCGGCTGGCGGCATCCATGCGCGTCTGCCACTCGGTGGCCAGTGTCGCGGCCTCCTTCATCTTGCCCGCGAAGGCCGCCGCGCGGATACGCACGGTCAAAAAGTCGACCTCTTCACGCTTGCCGCTGACGGCCGCGACCTGGGCGTCGGCCAGCGCCGAGTCGCCCGTGAGGATGCCGATGGCAAACAGGCTCCCGCGCGCACCAACGTTGTTGCCCTGCAACTTGAGTGTGGTCTCGAGCGCGGTTCGCGCGTCGGCAAACCGGCCGAGGCTCAGGTACGTGTCGCCGATGTTCTGCCAGGCAATCGGCTGGTCGGGGGCGATGCGGGTGGCGCCTTCCTGGTAGCGCAGCGCCTCGGCGGTCTCCCCGCGCTGCTTGAGCAGCAGCGCGGCATTGGCCAGCGCGGTGTAGTCGTTCGGGTAGGCAGCCAGCCACACGCGGTAGACGTCGAGCGCCTTCTGCGGGTCGGCTTCGACGGTCGAGAAGTAGCGCGCCTCGATGTAGTAGCGCTCGGCGTCGCTGACCTTGGCCCGGAACTCGTAGGCCTTCGTGGTCATCTTGCGAGCCTCGTCGCCCTGGCCCAAATTGGAATACACGGTGCCTAGCCGCGCATAGGCCAGCCCGAACTCGGGATCGAGCTCGATGGCGCGCCGGAAGAACGGCACTGAATCGAAGTCACCAGTCGCGCGGCGGGTCTTCAATCCCTGGCTGTAGGCCTTCAGCGCCTCGAGCGACTTGGTCGTGGCCTCTTCGATCTTCGCGTCGTAGCGTTGAATCGAGCCGAGCGATTCGCCCAGCTTCTCGCGGAACACGGAAACTGCCGTGCCAAGCGCCGCCAGTACGGTTTCTTTCGAGCTGGCCTGCACCTGCTCCTCGGCCAACACGCTGCCGCTCAGGCAGTCCTGCGCGTTCAGGGTCACGACATATGCGGAGCCAAGCATCGCAATGGTGCCGCCGAGCAGCGCCTTGCCGCCGGCACGCTGGCACACCTCGCGGCCGACTTCGGAGGTGATCGCCGCACTGGGCTCGCGGCCCATCAACCGCAGCGTGGCCTGCACCTGCTGGTCGGGGACGACATTGAGAAACGGCGACTGCCGCAACTGCAATGCGAGCGCTTCGCCCAGTGTGTCGTCGAACATCGCGTCGCCGGTGCGGTTCACCACCGACGACATCACCACCGTGTCCTTGGCGGTCAGCGCAGGCGCCGTGATCGATCGATACAGCAGGAAGCCACCGACCAGCGCGGCCATCAGGAGCGGCGCACCGACCAGCAGCCGCCTTCGCCATGGTGGCGCGGGCGCGGGCGCGGTCCGGCTGAAGCCGGACGCCACATTGATGGGCGCCGTTCGCAGGCGCTTCAGGTCGGCGCGCAGTTCAGCCGCGCTCTGGTAGCGAGTCTCGCGATCCTTCTCCAACGCCTTGTCGATGATGCGGTCGAACTCGGGCGACAACCCGGCCTGCAGTTGCGAGGGCGGCACCGCCTTCTTCGTCAGCAGTCCCTCGAACACCGTCGCCACCGTCGGGCCGGGAAACGGCAACTGCCCGGTGATCATCTCGTAGAGCACGATCCCGGCGGAGAACACGTCGCTGCGCGCGTCGATCTCGTGCCCGCGCGCCTGCTCGGGCGACATGTACGAGACCGTCCCGATGGTGGTGCCAAGCGTCGTCAACTGATCGGTCGCGCCAATGGTGGAGTCGAGATGCTCGCGGCCGGAGGTGCTCAACTTGGCGACGCCGAAATCGAGCACTTTCAGCGACCCGCGCCGCGTGATGAAGAGATTGGCCGGCTTGATGTCGCGGTGCACGATACCCTGCGCGTGTGCGGCGTCGAGGGCATCGGCCATCTGCACGCCCAGTTCCAGCACCTGGTCGGGCGACAGCGGCCCCTTCGCGATGCGCTCCTTCAGCGACTGGCCATCGAGCAGTTCCATCACCATGAACTGCTGGCCCTGATGATCGCCGATGTCGTAGAGCGTGCAGATGTGCGGGTGGTTCAGGCTCGAGATCACCCGTGCTTCGCGCAAGAAGCGCTGCACGATCTCGCTATCGGCCTTGGCCTCGTCGGGCAGGACCTTGATCGCCACCTTGCGGCCGAGGCGGGTGTCTTCGGCCTCGTACACCACCCCCATGCCGCCCGCGCCGAGGCGCGACAACACGCGGTAGTGCGAGATGGTTTCACCAATCATAAATTTCCCGTCTCCGGCTCGTCCAGCACTTCGCGAATCTTCTTCGCCAGCTGCATCGGCGTGAACGGCTTCTGCAAGAAAGGCTTGCCCTCGTCCAGTACGCCGGTCTTCACGATCGCCTCGTCCGTATAGCCGGACATATACAGCACGCGAATCGACGGCCGCAGCGCGCGCAGCGCCTCGGCCACGGCGGGGCCGCTCATGTCGCCGAGGATGACGTCGCACAGCGCCAAATCGAAATGCCGCGTGTCGTCAGTACCCAGCGCCAGTCCGGCCCGGCCGGATGCGGCCTCCGTCACTGAATAGCCCAGCCGGGTCAGCAGCTCTTTCGAGAGCCGGCGCACCGACGGATCGTCTTCGACCAGCAGGATGTGCTCGGTGCCGTCGGGCATCTTCTCCACCGACGAATCGACGGCCACCTGCGGCGGCTCCTCGGCGCACGGCAGGTAGATGCGGAAGGTCGTGCCCAGGCCCAGTTCGCTCGACACTGCAATGTGGCCGTTGCTCTGGCGGACGATGCCGTAGGCCGTGGACAGGCCGAGGCCGGTGCCCTTGCCGACATCCTTGGTGGTGAAGTACGGCTCGAAAATCCGCGCGCGGACGTCGGCCGGCATGCCGACACCGGAATCGCTCACGGACAGCATGACGAACGAACCGGGTTTGACGTCCGAGTGATCGGCCAGCGCCGCTTCGTCGAGCACGGCGTCGCTCGCTTCAACCGTGAGGCGGCCCCCCTGGGGCATGGCGTCGCGCGCGTTCACCACCAGGTTCGTCACCACCTGCTCGACCTGGCCCGGGTCAACGCGAACCCAGGGCGAGACGGCCTTGCCGGTGACGGTCATCACGATGTCTTCGCCGATCACGCGGCGCAGCATCGGCTCGACCTTGCGGAGCGCGGTGTTGAGGTCGATGATCTTCGGCTGCAGCACCTGGCGGCGGCTGAACGCGAGCATTTGCTTCGTGAGGTCGGCCGCGCGCATGGCGGCGCGGGCAATCTCTTCGGCATCGGCGCGGCGTTCATCCTTGGGATCGAGCGAGGTCAGCACGATCTCGGTGTAGCCGATGATCGCCGTCAGCAGGTTGTTGAAGTCGTGGGCGATGCCGCCGGCGAGACGGCCCACGGCCTCCATCTTCTGCGAGTGGCGCAACTGCTCTTCCAGCAACAACCGCCGCTCGAGCGCATCGTCGCGCTCCGCCATGATGGCGGCGAGGAACTGTCCGGAGATCGACCCCAGGGCAAGAAACACGAACAGCAGGAACTGCGTGAACTCCACCGGAAAGGCGGCGAACGGACCGATCCCGAGCGCGGCGATGGCCATGCCAAACAGCGAGATCGCCGCAACGATCGTGGCCGCGCCCCTGGTGCCGAAGCGCAGGCCGGCCCACATCACCAGCGGGAAGAAGACAAACGCGATCGGGACATCGCGGGTCGCAAACAGTCCCCATAGCCCGAACATCAACTGCGAGCCGACGACCAGCGCCAGCAACAGGGCGGCCGCCTCGCCGATGCGTGGCCAGGTCCACTTGACGACGCGTCCGCCGCGCCACGCGAAGATCAGCGTGGTGACGACCATGACGCCAAGCCAGTCTCGCAGCCACCACAGCACGAACTCGTAGGCAACATCCCCTGGAGCGATCAAGCCGCCCAGCAACTCCAGCGCGACCGAGACCAGCGCCACGACCAGCGCGCCGACTGGTGCCACGACGAGCGACAGCATCAGCGCGTCGCGCGGGCGCTCCAGCCGGGGATCCAATTTGAGCGAACGCAGAAGGCGAGTGTCTATCCAGGGCTGTATGGCCTGAACGGCGCTCAGCACGGCGGCCCAGTAGATTGGGCTGCGCGTCACATTGAACGCAAACGACCCGAGCATGACCCCCGGAAGTAACCGATAGCCGCCCAGAAAGACCACGGCCACGCTGAACCCGGCCGCTGGCCATAGTGGAGTGACGGGTGTGCCTCCGGCTGTCGGCAGCAACACCAGTTCTGCCAACGCCCAGACGGTCAGGGCCACGCCCAGGTTCAAAACGGCGTCGCGGACCTGCCCCTGGGCGGCAAACCAGTCGCCAATGCCTGCTGGGGTAGCTTTCTCGGGCACGCGTCATGAAGCCTAACGGCTGAGTGCCACGCGCGCAAGAGTCGGTAAACGGCCGGTCCTAAGAATTTCCGACCTAAGGTCACGGCGGCGCCCACACCCCAAGAACGTTCAGCTATACTGGAAGGCCGCGCTGGTGAGGTGGCCGAGTGGCTTAAGGCGGCGGTTTGCTAAACCGTTGTAGGGGTTTAAATCCCTACCCAGGGTTCGAATCCCTGCCTCACCGCCACTCTTTCGTCCAACACAGTCCCGCTCCTTCTACGCAGCGGCACCAAGCCCCCCGTCGGTCCACTCGACACTGCGCGACTTCGCACGTCAACGGCAACAGCGTACCGGGATCAATCGACACCGACGGGTTGAGCTGCAGGACGAGCGTGGTGAGGCACCCGGAGGCCATGCCGCCGGCAATCACCGAGTTGGACAGCGTCCGCAGGTAGCGCCTCTGGGCGGGTCACGAACATTGCACCCGGCTTGCTATACTCGAGCGATGCCGCTGAGCGACCTCGACGCGACCGTGGTCGCCAACACGCGACTGTCGAGCGACCTCAGTCGTGCGTTTCAGGTCGCTTTCTCGCGCTCCAGTTCCTTCAGCCGCCGCTCGTCGCGGTCAGCCCGGGACGCTGGCCGCAGTCGCGCTCGGCCTGACGTACTCATTTGCGGAGCGTCGCAGCCGTGCCGACGATAGACAGTATTAGCGGCCTCAACTGTTAACGGCAAAGGATGCTCTGGTCTGGCGAATCTGGCGGGCTGCGATGACCCGAGCGGGTGAACGATTTCTCGCCACTAAACTGATGTCGGTCCTGTTTTCAGCCAGGGTGGGCGCGGCGCTTGCGCTCACGGTTCCGCCGTTCTGGGTACTGGTCGCGATTGTACCGGCCCAGTGGACGCATCGACTTACTCAACACTGGGCACGCGTCATCGTCACACTCTGCGGGTGCCGTCCGATCGTGACGGGATTGCGGAGCTTTCCGAGCGGCACGGGCATCGTGATGGTCGCGAACCACTCGAGCTTTATCGATTCGGTGGTGCTGCTTGCGGCCATCCCCGGTGACTACCGGTTCGTCGCCAATCACATGGCAGCCCGGCGTCCGCTGCTCGGGACCATCATTCGCAAGAGCGGCCACCTCGTCGTCGAACGAGGCTCGGTGCGTTCGCGAGCAGCCTGCGCACGCGCGATGGTCAAGACGCTCCAGTCGGGCACGTCATTGCTGTTGTTTCCCGAAGGTACCCGCGGCCGGCGCGGATTGCTGCCCTTCCACCTGGGCGCATTTCGGACGGCCGCGAAGACGTCGTGTCCGGTCGTGCCGGTCGCCATCGACGGCACACGTCGAATGCTGCCCCGCGACCGCAGACTGCTTGAACCGGCTCCCCTTGCCATTCACGTGCTTGGGACGATCACCGCGGACACCTCAGCGGTCCGACGCGCCGCCGCTCTTCGTGATCATGCGCGGGCCGCGATCGTGACAGCGCTGCCCGAATCATGACGCGGCCGTCGCCGCGTATTCCGTCTGGCAGGCCCTGT
>CAMBHC010000069.1 GCA_945866285.1 Candidatus Sulfopaludibacter sp. SbA3
GGCCGTAGGCGACCGGCTGGTGGCGTCGGCGCACCTCGCGCGGGCGAAGGATGCCCTGGTGAAACTCGTGACGGACTTTCATCGCGCTCAGCCGCTCAGCGACGGACTACCGCGAGAAGAAGCACGGGAAAAGGTGTCGGCGCAGGCCGCTGCCGTCGTGTTCGAGCGCGTGGTCGATGACCTGAAGAAGACGAAGGTGCTGGTGGGCGCCGACCGTCTTGCGCTGGCCGCCCATACCGTGGCCGGGTCCGGCGAGGATGCCCGCATCAAGGCCGCGATTGCATCGGTCTATGCGTCGGCTGGACTGAAGCCGCCAGATGCCGCGGTGGTGCAGGCGTCGGCAGGCGCACCGGCGGCGATGGTGGAGAAGATCACGGCGGTCTTGTTACGCGAGAAGGTGTTGCTCCGGTTGGACACGGTGATCTTCCATGCCGGGGCATTACAAACGCTGAAGGATGAGATCCGGGGGATGAAAGCGACCGCGGCCGGTGGCCAGGCCACAGTGGATGTGGCGGCCTTCAAGGACCGGTACGGAATTTCGAGAAAATTCGCGATCCCGCTGCTGGAGTATCTCGATCGGGAGCGCGTGACAAGGCGAACTGGTGATGTCCGCCTCGTCATCTAGCGAGGATTACTTCTCGTCCGTACTATTTTGATTCATCCCGCTCTTGAAGTTCTTGATGCCCTGACCGATGCCCTTGCCAAGTTCCGGCAGCCGGTTGGCACCAAAAATGAGGATCACAATTGCCAGAATGATGAGCATTTCTGGCATTCCGAGTGGGCCGAACAAACCAAGCATGAAGGCTCCTTGGGGTCACGACAACCTGCGACCGCAAGGCGATTGTAGCACTCAAAGACGGGTGCCAAGTGTGCCACGGTGCCATGCGTGCCAGTGTGCAGCAGCGGACCGGCTCACTGGCACCGCTGAAGCCGTGTGGAGCCGGTTGGCGTCAAATGAAGAAAACGCGGGGTTTGCACTTGTCAGCCCCGGACCCCTCGGTCAGAATGACCTTGGGTCAGCTGCGCAACTTCATGGCCGAGTCTACAGACACACGACCAGACGCACATTCCCGATCGGCTCCGTTGTACGTGACGGACCGGCCGGTCGAATTGCGCTTTTCGGTCGCCGAACGTCGGTCGGGTGTCGGCGTTGGCGCGTCGGTCGGCGCCCACCTGGCCGCGGGCCTGATCATCCTGTTGGCGCTCCGCTTCGGGCCGCAGCCCAACCCGGCTGAGTTTCTCCCCGATGCGCCCGTGAACGACATCGTCTGGTTGGCCGTCCCTGGCCCCGGCGGTGGCGGTGGCGGTGGTGGCAACAAGGCACCTGAGCCGCCGCGCAAGGCGGAACTGCCGGGCAAGGACAAGATCACGGTCCCGGTGGAGAAGACCCCAACGCCGACTCCTGAACCACCGAAACCCGAACCGCCTCCGGCAGAGCTCTTGATTCCGGCCAAGACCACGGCATCTGCCGATACCACGTTGCCAGGCGTCATCGCACCCAGTGCGCCTGCGGTCTCTGACTCACAGGGCTCCGGTTCTGGCGGCGGGGCCGGCAGCGGCACCGGGCAAGGCGTCGGGTCCGGTCAAGGCTCGGGCCTCGGTCCTGGATTTGGCGGCGGCACGGGCGGTGGCGCCTATCGTCCGGGCGCAGGTATCACGCTGCCCGTCGTCTTACGCGAAGTGAAACCGGCCTATACCGCCGACGCGATGCGCGCGAAGGTCCAGGGCTCGGTGTGGCTTGAATGCATCGTGATGCCCGATGGGTCGGTTGGCGAAGTTAAGGTCACCCGCTCGCTGGACCCGATTTTCGGTCTCGACCAGGAAGCCATCAAGGCCGCCAAGATGTGGCGGTTCCGGCCCGGCATGCGACAAGGCGAGCCGGTGCCCGTGATCATCACGATTGAGCTGACGTTCACGCTGCGCTAGGATCCGCGCATGATGCGCGTCCTGCTGACCGTTGCTTTCTCCTGCCTGGTCTCAACGCTGGCTCTGGCCCAGTCAAACTACCCAGCACCCATTGACGGCGACTTCGTCGCTCGCGGATTCGTGTTCGCCAGCGGCGACCAGATTCCCGAGGTCAAGATTCACTACCGCACCGTGGGGACGCCGCGCAAAGACGCGGATGGCGTCGTCCGCAACGCGGTGTTGGTCCTGCACGGCACCGGCGGCACGGGCGCGGGCTTCTTAAGCGCGTCCTACGCGGGGCGCCTGTTCGGCAAGGGGCAGCCGCTTGATGCCGAGCAGTACTTCATCATCCTGCCAGACAACGTGGGCCACGGTCAGTCGAGCAGGCCGAGCGACGGCTTGCGGATGAAATTCCCGCGTTATGGCTACGCTGACATGGTCAGACTGCAGTATCTGATGGTGACGCAGGGACTGGGCCTGACCAATCTCAAGCTGGTGATGGGCACCTCGATGGGCGCCATGCACGCGTGGGATTGGGGCTATATGTATCCCGGCTTCGCGGCGGGGCTGGTGCCTCTGGCCAGCAACCCCGTCGAAGTTGGCGGTCGCAATCGGGTGTGGCGCAAGATGCTGATCGACGCCATCATTACGGATCCGACCTGGAAGGATGGGAACTACACGGAGCAGCCCCGCGGGCTGTCGAGTGCGATTGGATTCTTGCTGATGGCGACCAGCGCGCCATTGCAGTGGCAGAAGCAGTTTCCGACGCGCGAAGCCACCGACCAGTGGCTGGCCGATCAGCTGGCAAGCCGGTCGAAGGCCACCGACGCCAACGACATGCTGTATTACTACCGTGCGATCGAGGACTACAACCCGGCACCGCACCTGGCCAAGATCACGGTGCCACTGCTCGCCATCAACTCGGCAGACGACTTCGTGAACCCGCCCGAACTGCCGATGATGCGGGAACTGATCAAGCAGGTGACGAAGGGCCGCTTCGTGCTGCTGCCCATTACCGACGAGACCCGCGGTCACGGTACCCATTCCATTCCCGCCATCTGGGGCGGGGAACTGGTAAAATTCCTGGCAGGCCTGAAGTAGGCCACCGAAAGACAGCCGCAGATTAGGCACCGATTAGACACAGAGTTAGAAGGTCAAATACTCAGGCGTCCTCAACCCTGGGGCAGAGTAGTCATGCCGTTGATCCAAGAAGATCTGTGCCTAATCGGTGTCTAATCTGTGGTTGTGATCTTGATCTGTGGCCGCGTTCAGCGGCCCCTGAAGGGTTAGATTCACGTTGACGGTTGCCACGCCCGATCCCACGCTTGCGGCCGAAGTCGCGCGACGACGCACATTCGCCATCATTTCCCACCCGGACGCGGGCAAGACCACGCTGACCGAAAAGCTGCTGCTGTACGCCGGCGCCATTGAGCTGGCCGGTGCCGTGCGCGGACGCAAGTCCGAGCGAGCCGTGGTGTCGGACTGGATGGACATTGAGCGCGAACGCGGCATCTCGGTGACCTCGGCCGCGGTCGAATTCGACATCGGCGAGCACCACCTGACGCTGCTCGACACGCCGGGCCACAAGGACTTCAGCGAGGACACCTACCGTACGCTGTTTGCCGTGGACGGCGTGGTCATGGTGATCGACGCCGCGAAAGGCATCGAGGCGCAGACCCGCAAGCTGTTCGAGGTCTGCAAGCTGCGCCGGCTGCCAGTGCTGACCTTCATCAACAAGCTTGATCAGCCATCGCGCGATCCGTTCGACCTGCTTGATGAAATCGAGCGCGTCCTCGGCATTCATGCCGTGCCCATGAACTGGCCGATCGGCAGCGGCGACCGCTTCCGCGGCGTGTTCGACCTCCAGAACGCCGTCGTGCACTTCTACGAGCGGAAGGGCCGCGCGCAGGAAGCGCCGGTCCAGGTGTCGTCGGCGCATGACCCGCGCCTGGCGGCGTTGCTGGGGCAGGAGCCGTGGCAGCACCTGATCGACGAGACCTCGCTGGTCAGCGGGGCCGGCACGTCGTTCGAACACCAAGCCTACCTGGATTTTAAGCACACGCCGGTGTTCTTCGGCAGCGCGCTCTCCAATTTCGGTCTTGAGCCGTTCCTCCAGGCGCTGACCGAACTGGCGCCGCCGCCTCGTGCGCGGATGAGCGACCTGGGCTTGATCGATCCGGTGTCGCCGTACTTCAGTGGCTTCGTGTTCAAGATCCAGGCGAACATGAATCGCCGCCATCGCGATCGCATCGCCTTCCTGCGCGTGTGCTCCGGCGTCTTCGAGAAAGACATGGTGATCACCAACGCGCGGCAGGGTGCGGAGATTCGGGCGTCGCGGCCATATCGGTTCTTCGGCGGCAACCGCGAGACCATCGACAAGGCCTATCCCGGCGACGTCGTCGGCCTGGTGAATCCCGGTCAGTTCGGCATTGGCGACACGCTGTACCACGGCCTCGCGCTGAAGTATCCGGCCATTCCGCGGTTCCCGGCAGAACATTTCGGCATCGCCCGCCTGCGCGACGTGCGCTTTAAGCAGTTCGACGATGGCATCCGGCAACTGGAGGAGGAGGGCCTGATGCAGGTGCTGTATCCGACGGTGGGGCGTCGCGAGCCGATCCTCGGAACGGTCGGTCCGCTGCAGTTGGAAGTGCTGAAGGCGCGGCTCGAGAACGAATACAACGTCCAGTGCGATGTGGATTCGCTGCCGTACAAGGCCGCGCGCTGGGTGGTCGGGCCCGCCGACAAGGTCGCCGCGATGTCAGCGTCGACGGCGGGCACGCGCAGCGCCAGCGATCGCGACGGCCGGCCGATGCTGTTGTTCGAGTCTGAATGGGCGTTGGAGTACTGCGAGCGGAACAACCCGGACGTGAAGTTCCTGGCGGTGATGCCGTAGGCCTTCGCTAGGGCTCGCTTCGCTCGTAGGGCTCGCGCCTTCGGCACTTCGTGGGGCCGGTGGGGCAAAAGAAAAGGCCCGGTGGGGAAGTCCCCACCGGGCCCGAAAAATCACCAATTCACGAGATCGCGAGATCTCGAAATCAGCGTTTAGTACATCCCGCCCATGCCGCCGCCGGGCATTCCGCCGCCGCCCGCTTCCTTCTTCTCTTCCGGAATGTCGCAAATCAGCGCTTCCGTGGTGAGCAGGAGGGAGGCGATCGACGAAGCGTTCTGCAGTGCGTTGCGGACGACCTTTGCGGGGTCGATGACGCCGGCCTTCACCAGGTCTTCGAACACTTCGGTCGCGGCGTTGAAGCCTTCGTCGCCCTTGCCGTCCTTGACCTGGGCCACGATGATCGAACCCTCGAGGCCGGCGTTGGTCGCGATCCAGCGGCAGGGTTCTTCAATCGCACGACGAATGATCTGGACGCCGATCTTCTGGTCGCCTTCGAGCTTCAGGGTGTCGAGCGCCTTGCTGGCGCGCAACAGGGCCACGCCGCCGCCGGGGACGATGCCCTCTTCGACAGCAGCCTTGGTGGCGTGCATCGCGTCTTCGACGCGTGCCTTCGTTTCCTTCATCTCGGTTTCGGTGGCCGCACCGACCTTGATGACGGCGACGCCGCCGACGAGCTTCGCCAGGCGTTCCTGGAGCTTCTCGCGGTCGTAGTCGGACGAGGTCTCTTCGACCTGAACGCGCAGCTGCTTGACGCGGCCTTCGATGGCCTTGCTTTCGCCGGCGCCTTCAACGATGGTCGTGTTGTCCTTGTCGATGGTGACCTTCTTGGCCTTGCCGAGGTCCTCGATCTTGATGTTCTCGAGCTTGACGCCGAGGTCTTCGGTCAGTGCCTTGCCACCGGTCAGGACGGCGATGTCTTCGAGCATCGCCTTGCGGCGGTCACCGAAGCCCGGGGCCTTGACGGCCGCGGCCTGCAGCGTGCCACGCAGCTTGTTGACGACGAGGGTCGCCAGCGCTTCGCCTTCGATGTCTTCGGCGATGATCAGCAGCGGACGGCCGAGGCGCGCCACCTGCTCGAGTACGGGGAGCAGGTCCTTCATCGAGCTGATCTTCTTTTCGTGGATCAGGATGACGGGGTTCTCGAGCACGACTTCCATGCGCTCGGGGTCGGTCACGAAGTAGGGCGACAGGTAGCCGCGGTCGAACTGCATGCCTTCAACCACGTCGAGCGTCGTCTCGAGGGTCTTGGCTTCTTCAACCGTGATGACGCCGTCCTTGCCGACCTTCTCCATCGCTTCCGCGATGATCTTGCCGATGGTCTCGTCGCCATTGGCGGAGATCATGCCGACCTGGGCAATCATGTTGCCCTTGACCGGCTTCGACATCTTCTTGATTTCGGCGGTCATGACTTCGACGGCCTTTTCGATGCCGCGCTTCAGTTCCATCGGGTTGGCGCCGGCCACCACGTTCTTGGCGCCTTCACGGTAGATCGCCTGCGCCAGCACGGTCGCCGTCGTCGTGCCGTCGCCGGCCGTGTCGGACGTCTTGCTCGCGACTTCGCGCACCATCTGGGCGCCCATGTTCTCGAGCGGGTCCTTCAGTTCGATTTCCTTGGCCACCGTCACGCCGTCCTTGGTGATGGTGGGGGAGCCGAACTTCTTGTCGAGGACCACATTGCGGCCCTTGGGGCCGAGGGTGACCTTGACCGCGTCGGCCAGCTGGTTCACGCCGCGGAGGATCGCCTGGCGGGACTGTTCGCCGTAAATAATCTGCTTAGCCATGTGAATGAATCTCCGTCCTTACTTCTTTTTCCCGCCCTCGATCACCGCCAGGACTTCGTCCTCGCGCATGATGAGGTAATCCTCGCCGTCGACACGCACTTCCTGCCCTGAGTACTTGCCAAACAGGATGGTGTCGCCTTCCTTGACGTCGAGCGCAATGCGCTTGCCGTCCTTGTCAGCCTTACCAGCGCCGACAGCCGTCACTTTTCCCTGCTGCGGCTTTTCTTTAGCCGAGTCCGGGATGATGATGCCGCCAACCTTCTGTTCTTCTTCCTCAGTGCGCTGCACGAGGATGCGGTCGTGGAGCGGTCTTAAAGCCATGTGTTGCTCTCCGTCTCTAACGTAGCTGGTTATGTGGAACGTGATGTTTCTGGCAGTCGACTGCCCTGTGCGTTAGCAGTCGATGCGAACGACTGCTAATGATAGCGGAGGGCGCGGGAAGGCGTCAACTCTCGCTTACGGTCGGGCTGGCGCCGACAGTGCCCGAACGCGAATCTTGAACTGCTTGGTCTTGCGCGTCAGGGTGTTGCGGTGCACGCCCAGGGTGCCGGCGGCCTTGCACAGGTTGCCGTCGTGTTTCTCGATGACACAGCTGATGAAGCGCTTGTCGAACTCGCGCTGGGCGTCGGTGTAGTGCACGCCGCGCGTGACCATCTCGGTCACCAGTTGGTCCAGCAGCTTATTCACCCGTCACCAGCTCTTTCCCGGTGAGCCGGTGATACGCGTCCAGGTACTTGTTCCGCGTGCCTGCGACGACTTCCGCCGGCAGCGACGGGACCGGCGGCTGCTTGTTCCACTTGATCGATTCGAGGTAATCGCGGACGTACTGCTTGTCGAAGCTCGGTTGCGGTCCGCCGGGTGCGTACTGACCCGCCGGCCAGTAGCGCGACGAGTCAGGTGTCATCATCTCGTCGATCAGCAGCAGCTCGCCGTCGTCGGTGAGGCCGAACTCGAACTTGGTGTCGGCCAGGATGATGCCCTTGGACTCCGCGTGCGCCACTCCGTGAGCGTAGAGCTCCAGGGTCAACTTCTTGAGCCGCGCCAGTAACTCGGCACCAACCACCGCGGCCGCCGTCTCTTCGCTGATGTTCTCGTCATGCCCTGAGTCGGCCTTGGTGGCTGGCGTGAAGAGGGTCTCCGGCAAGCGGTCCGACTCACGCATCCCGGCCGGCAGCCTGATGCCGCACACTTCGCCCGTCGCCTGGTAGTCCTTCCAGCCCGATCCTGAGAGATAGCCCCGCGCCACGCATTCCACTGGCAGGGGATTGGTCCGTCGCGACAGCATCGACCGCCCCTCAAGCTGGGCGCGGTAGGCCTGCGCCGCCGGCGGGTAGGCCGAGACGTCGATCGACAGCATGTGGTTGGGGACGATGTGGCCGGTGCGGGCAAACCAGAACGCGGATAGCTGGTTCAGCACCCGGCCCTTGTCGGGGATCCCCGAGCCCAGCACGTAGTCAAACGCGGAAATGCGGTCGGTCGCGACCAGGATGAGGGCGTCGTCTATGGCGTAGACGTCGCGAACCTTCCCGCGGCGGACCAGACATAAACCGTCAAGATTCGTATCTAAGAGAGGTTGTGAAGGCACGGGCGCTCTTATGAAAGGAAGCAACATGGTAACGGCCCGGCGCGTCGGGCGCAAGACGCCAACGTGATGGGGTGAGCGGGGCGGTCGGCACCTCATGTAGTATGGACGGTGGTTTGCGCATCGTTCTTCGAACTCTGGTAATCCTGGGTCTGGCGGTCGGACTGCTGTTCCTCTTCCTGCGAAATGCAGACTTGGACAAGGTCGTGACGTCGGTCAAGGCTGCGCGGATTGATTACCTGCTGGCGTCGCTGGCGCTCACCTGTGTCACGTTTTTGATTCGGACCGAACGCTGGCAGTATTTGTTGGCGCCCCTTGGGCCGACGCGATTCATGGTGGTGCTGCGCACGACGGTGATCGGGTTTGCGGCGTCCGCGGTCCTGCCGGCACGGGCCGGCGAAGTTATCCGCCCTTACTTGCTGGCGCGGCGTGAGGGCCTGAGCGCCACTGCGGCCTTTGCGACGATCATCGTCGAACGCATTCTGGATCTCGTGGCGGTGCTGCTGCTGCTGGCGGCGTTCCTGTTGTGGTTCGACCCGGGCCTCGAGGCGCGCGACTCGGCGGTGTTCAGCGCCATCCGCTTCGGCGGCCTGGTCATGGCGCCCGTTGCCGTGGGCACGCTCTTGGTGATGTTCTTGATGGCCGGCCATCCAGAGCGTTTGCACATGTGGGTGCTCAAGGCGGAGCGCGTGCTGCCGGCGCGCTTTGCCGGATTGATTGCCGGGGTCGCCCGGACCTTTGCTGAAGGGTTTGCCGTGGTTCGCAGCCCCATGCGGGTGCTGGCCGCGCTCGCCTGGTCACTGGTGCTGTGGATGACCATTGCGACGGGCCTGTGGGCCGTGGCGATGGCATTTCGGATCGAGATGCCCTTTACAGGCGCCTGGCTGATGCTCGCACCGCTGGTGGTGGGGGTGGCCGTGCCCACGCCGGGCGGCGTGGGCGGCTTCCACGAGGCCTTCCGCCTGGGCGCGACGTCGTTCTTCGGCGCCGACAATGACACGGCGGTGGGCGCGGCAATTGTGCTGCACGCCATCTCGGTCGTGCCGGTCGTGGTCGTGGGGCTGATGTTCATCATCCAGGATGGACTGAAGCTTGGCGGCTTGGCGAAAGGAGACCTCGGGTGAAATGTCCGTTCTGCGGTGAGCTGGGCGACAAGGTCGTCGATTCACGCGAGAGCCGCGAAGGCGATGTGATTCGCCGCCGGCGCCAGTGCCTGAACGACACTTGCCGGAAGCGCTTCACGAGCTATGAGCGAATCGACGAGATTCCGTACATGGTCGTGAAGAAGGACGGCACGCGCGAGCGCTTCGAGCGCCAGAAGTTGATCGGCGGGCTGCTCAAGGCGTGCGAGAAGCGACCGGTCAAGGTCGCTGACATCGAGGAGATTGCCGACAGGGCCGAGCAACTCCTGATCGAAAAGCCCGAGCGCGAGATCCCCGGGAAGGAACTCGGCGCACTGGTGATGCAGGAACTCAAGCGCCTCGACCAAGTGGCCTACGTGCGGTTTGCGTCGGTCTATCGTGACTTCCGAGACGTGGACGACTTCGTTCAGGAAGCCCGCGCCTTACGAGGCAGCAAGGAATAGGGGAAGTGCCGTCCGCCAAGCCGCGCGCGCCGGTGCGTTCACGCCGTCCATTCCGTGACAACCCGCCGCTGATCCTGGCGGGCATCGTCATCCTGCTGGCCGGTCTCGGCGACATGGTCTGGCTCGCCGATCGGACGTCGACGCTCTCGCCAGACTTTCTCACTG
>CAMBHC010000070.1 GCA_945866285.1 Candidatus Sulfopaludibacter sp. SbA3
TACTTCTTGGGTAGTTCGAAGACGTACAAGGTGTGACCGTTGGCCGGTGGGTTGATCTCCGGCGTGATCGTCCGCGGCACCACGCGCGGGCTGCCGCCGCCGACTCCGGTGGTCACGGCCACGTACTGCTTGCCGTTGGCCGAGAACGATACCGGGAAGCCCTGCACCGCAGTGCCGAGGCGCGCCGACCACAACACTTCGCCGGTCTTGACGTCGTGCGCACGGAACTGGCGATCCAGGTCGCCGATGAACATCACGCCGCCGGCGGTGCTGAGCGCGGCGGTCAGGTAGGCCGCTCGCTGCTGCACACTCCACGTCTCCTTCATGGTCGTGACATCAATGGCCAGCAGCTTGCCGACATTGCCGTCGCTGCCGGGCATCTCGAAGAACTTGCGCGCGGCCGAGGTGCCGCCCGAGCCTTCGGCGAACTCCACCTTGCGGGCGACGATCTCCATGCACGACTGGCTGAGCGGTATGATCAGCTGCCTGGTCGGCGGGTGATACGTCATCGCCTGCCAGTTGTGTCCGCCCTCGGTACTCGGGCACACCGCGAGCCATTCGTCGATCTTCTGGTCGAGGATGTCCTGCCGGTAGGTGGGCGTGCCCTTCTCGGGATCGATCTTGTCGAACATGTTCTGGAACACGGTCTGCTTGTAGCCCAGGAACTTGCCGGTCTTGCGCTCGAGCTTCCACAGGATGCCGGCCTTGCCGATGGTGAAGACCGCCTTCTCGGGTCCGTTGTCGATGAGCACGCGTTCGAACACCTCGTCCTGATCGAGCGTCTCGCCTGGAATGTGCTGGTAGTGCCACGCGAGCGTCCCGTCCTCGGCCCTGAGCGCGATCGTCGATCCGGTATAGAGCGCCGCGTCAGCGACCTTGAGGCCGCGGCTGACCGGCATCCACGGCTTCGGCTGCGCCACGCCGTAGTAGATGAGATCAAGATCGGGATCGTAGCTGCCGACAATCCAGGTATCACCGCCCGCGCGCATCCCGTCAGGCAAGGCGCCCCAGGTGTCGCCGCCGGGTTCACCCGTTCTCGCGACCGTGTGGAACTTCCACAGCAGCTTGCCGGTGCTGGAATCGTAGGCGCTGATGAAACAGCGCTCGGTGGCGCGGAAGCGGTCGCAGCCCTGCAGTCCCTGGATCACCTTGCCCCGCACCACCAGTGGACCGCTGGTCTGGTAGTAGCCCTTGGTGTTGTCGGCCACCGTCACGTTCCAGACGACGGCTCCCGTGCGGGCGTCGAGCGCGTAGAGCTTGGCGTCGGTGGTCGAGAGGAAGATCTTGTCCTGGTAGATCGCGATGTTGCGCATCGATGCGAACGAACCGACGGCGGCGTTCGGGCCGACCTGGTTCTCCCAGATCAAATCGCCGGTGGCAGCATCAAGCGCCTGCACCATGTTGAGCGTGTGGGTGAGATACATGATGCCGTTGTGCACGAGCGGCATGGGCTGGTTCGCGCCGCCCTCGTTCATCGACCAGCTCCACGCCAGCTTGAGATCCTTCACATTCTTGGTGTTGATCTCCGTGAGCGGGCTATAGCTCCACGCCTGGTAGTTGCGGCGCGCCATCAGCCAGTCGCCGGGGTCGGGATTCTTCAGCATCTCGTCGGTCACCGGCACGTAGTTCTTCACTTCACCCTTCACCGAGTGGCCACGTGGTGGCGCGACGACTGCGCGGGCGGGCGGTGCGGCGCCGGCGGGCGCCTGAGCCGCGGTTGGCCGGGCCGCAGGGCGCTGGCCGGTGGCGATGACGCCGATGGGCGCAACCGTGGCCGCGGCCAGAGGCTGGGTCCCGGCGGCGGCGCCGTTGTATTGCAGGATGTAGGCCGAGATGTTGAGGTACTCCGCCTCACCCAGGCTCGGCTTCCCAGGGGGCATCGTCGCCGCCATGTACTCCACGAGCTCGTTGGTGGTCCGGCCGCGCCACGTCGTCATGAAGTTGGCACCCGCCAGCGCCGGCGCCTCGTTCTGCCCCACCAGCGTGGGCTGGTGGCAGCTCGCGCAGTTGGCTTGGTACGACGCTTGCCCCGCCGTGGCCTGCGCTTCCGTGTAAACGGCCGTCGGCGGCACGGCCTGGCGGGCGGTAAGCGTCAGGTGGGCGCTCGAGATCAACACCAGGGCGGCGCAACTAATCCACGTCTTCATTTCTTGCCCTCTTGAATGAGCAGCCAGCCCCAGAGGTTGCCGTCTGGGGCCTTCTCGCTGTGGAGTTGGACGTAGAGCCGGCCATTGGCCAGGTCGTCGACCTGGTCCTTTGTCAGTTCAAGGGTGCCGCTGATGGTGCCATTCGTGCCCTGCGTGACCTTCAGGTCGCCGATCGCAGGGCCCCGCATGGCCGTCCGCGGACTCCGGTGCACGCGCGCGACCGTTGGTGCCGTCTTGAGGCCGGCGTAGTTGCCGGTCAACGTGAGAGTGTTGCCACTGAGCGTCGCGGTCACCGCGCCAGAGCCCGCAATGGTCGCCTGCATGGCGATATCGAGTGCCACAGGAGACAGGCGGGCGCGATACTGGCGCGACTGGGCGCCGGCAGTGGCGACGAAGGTGGCTACCAGGCAGGCAGCCAGCAGAACAAGCCGTCTGGTCATGGGCCAAAATGATACCTAAGAACTAAGTGCCAAAGGTGCCAAAGGTGCCACGGGTGCCAGGGGTGCCAGGGTGCCAATCACACCCATCGGGCTAGAATCGTCTGCAATGGCCACCGGCACTCTTGTGCGCGCCTTCAGCTTGTGCCTCCTGCTGCCGGCACTCGCCGGTGCGCAGGCCGCACCACCTCCCTCGCGAGGTGCGATCCTGGCAGCCAGCCGGGACGTCATCGCGAAGGCGCGCTATTGCACGTTCATCACCATCGCCGCCGACGGCCATCCACAAGCGCGGATCGTAGATCCGTTGGAGCCCGATGAAGCCTTCACAATCTGGCTGGCGACGAATCCGCTCACGCGCAAGGTTGATGAGGTGCGGCGGAACGCCCGAGTCACGCTGTCGTGCTTCGCGGCTGCGACCTCAAGCTATGTGACGATCATCGCGCGTGGAGAACTCATTGCCGACGCCGCCGAGAAGGCGCGGCACTGGAAGGCGGAGTGGACGCCGTTCTATCCGAACGGAGCAAAGGGCACCGACGTCGTACTGATTCGCCTCAGCCCGCTTCGCCTTGAAATCGTCAGCACTGAACGCGGCATGGCCGGTGATCCCAAGACATGGCGGCCGCTAACCGTCACGTTCCCGTAGGACACTACCTGCACACCGGCTGCACGCCGCGGCCGTCGATCTGCGCGAACACCTTGTCGATGGCGACGGCGTGGCTGCAGCTGTTGACGCGATAGCGCAAGTACTCCTGGACCCACACCACGTCGCCTTCGTTGTCCACGGCCGACTGGCCGGCGCCCCGCCGGAGGTCGTCCCGGTATTTCGCCTCGAGGGCGAGGCGGAACTCCAGCGACTCATTGCGCGGCGGGAACGCCACCGCACCGGCTGACACCACTCCGCAGACGCCGAAGGTGCCGGTGTTGTCGATCTGTGCGAACACGCGCGTCTGCGCCTGGGCGTGCGAGCACGCGTTGACACGATAACGGAAGTACTCCGACAACCAGACGATGTCGCCTTCGCTGTCGACGTAGGTGGTCGAATTCCCACGCTTCAAGCCATCCCGGTATTTCGTCTCGAGCTGGGTGCGGAAGTCGAGCGACTCGTTGCGAGCCGGGAACGACACGCTGCCGCTGCCCCCCACGGAGTAGAGGAACTGGGCGGCAGAGATGTCGTCAGCTGTGAGCGTGTCGGTGTTGCCCGGCGACGAGTTCATCACAGCGGCCACGTTCTGGCCGTGGTCGTTCGGGTGATTGAGGCCAATCACATGACCGAACTCGTGCATCACCAGGCGCCGGAAGTCGACCACGCCAGACTGGGCGTTGCCGCGATAGGAGTTCCATGACAGCTGGTTGTTCATCAGCACGTCGGCCTCGGTAATGGAGCTGCCGCTCGACAGCCACAGCGCATAACCGGCATACGACTCCCAGGACCGGCCGTAGATGGACGAGGACCAGAAGGCATTGTTGACCCCGTTGCCCAGGCCGGTGGACGCCGTGGAGTCGCGGATCACGCGGAACTGCACGCGGTCCATGTACTGATTCCAGATCGCCATGGCGGCTTCCGCGGGCTGCCCCCACGTCGTCGAGCCGTCGGTGAGCGTGACGCCGTTCGAGATCGAACCGAACTGCAGCGACATCACCGGGTTCGATGGCCAGCTCGGGCCGTCGTACCAATAGGCCGGCGCGCGGCGGGCACCGGCAGTCAGGATCAGGCCCACGGCCAGCGACAGGATGGCGAGACGGCGGATCATTGGCGCCGCTCCAGCTGGCGCACGCGGTCGCGGACCAACGTGACGAAGTCACTGAGCGAGATCGCGTCGGCCATCGACCGAACCAGCGCGTTGTTCCGTGACTCGGCCGACGCCCCGATGGCCGCCGGTGACACCAGCGGGGCAAACGCGGCGTCGAGCATGCGTGCCGTTCCGGAGGCCACTTCATTCATCACCCGGAACCGGCCCTGGTCGGACCCGACAATCGGACTGGCCGCGTGCAAGGCGCCATTCAGGAACAACACGTCGCGGTCACCGACCTTGAACGTGGGGACATGCGACACGTGCAAGGTCTGGTCGCCAATCGTCCCGCCCAACACGTCGACCACGAGGGTGCGAGGGGCACTGCCTTTCAGCGTTTGCTCAACCGCCAGGGTCACCTTGGTGACGATCAGGCGTGACGCGCCGTAGTTCTCCCACTCGGCCCGGCGGCTGGTGACGGTGCTGACGACAATGGTGGCGGCGCGCTCGGTTAACTGCTCGAACGTCAAGGTGCCGAGGTCGAGCGCCGGTTGCTGCGCGGACGGCGTAGCGGGCAGCATCAAGACCAGCAGCGCGGCAAGCGCAACCGAAACTCGCATATTTCCACCCTACCAGAGGACGGACGAAAGAGCGATGGCGGTCGCCAGGACGGCGACCAGCTGCAACGCCAATTCGGCACGCTCGCGCAGGAACACGGTGCCGAACATGGCGAGTCCAAGGCCCGCGGCCAGGAATCGCCAGTACAGCTCCTGCACCTGGCCTTCTTCGGTGGTGGTCGGCGCCTGCCTACGGCCAGCATCGATGATCGCGTTGGCAATCTCGCGATCGGGGTCGCGATCAAGTTCGAAGTACTGCCCGCCACCGGCGGCCGCGATGCGCTGCAGCGACGGGCGGTCCAGGCGCGAGCGCCCCGGCGACGGCACTTCGACACCGTCGGCATCCAGGCTCACCGGCAGCATCCCACCCGAAAGCGTGCCCACGCCGATGACATTCAGCGGAACGTGCGCCTGTCCGGCCAGCTCGATCGAGCGTGCCACCTCGCCGCTCCACGACTCGCCATCCGACAGCATCACGAACAGCTTGGCGTTGGGCGAAGGGCCGTGAATCTCGCGATCCTTCTCGATCAGCCGCAGGCCCCAGGCAATCCCCTGCTCCAGGTTGGTGTCCCAGGTCGTGTCGTCATCCAAACGGAACGGCGGCCGCACGAACAGGTGATCGAGAAAAAAGAAGACGGTGTTGGGATCGCGCGTCAGCCGGATCTGCGGCGTGGCGATATGCGCGAAGACGGTGAGCGCCAGGCGGTCGTCGTTCCAACTAAGCGAATCTCCGAGCAGGCGGAGAAACGTCATCGCCCGCTGCCAACGATTGCCCGGGACGTCGGTCACGTGCATTGAGGCCGACCCATCCTGCAGCACGACGATGTCGACGCCGGCGCGGCCGACGACGGTGGTGACGCCCTGGGGGCGAGCGGTGGCGATGATCAGTGCGGCCGATGCCAGTAGCAGGCACAACCAGAACGGCAGGTCACCCGCCACGCCGAACCGTTCGCTGATGGGAGTTGTGCGATGGGCGCGCAGGCTCCGCAAGTCAGACCACCGGCGCCACACGCGCCAGAACCAGGCCACCAGCAGCACGCTTGGCGCGGCCAGCAGCCACAGGAACTGTGGCGCGCCGAATTGCAGTCCTTCGGACACTTATCCCTTGCGCTGGATCTTGCCGCCGGGTGTCGCCTCTGGCTGGGCTTCACGGTCACCGTATTCCATGGGCGCAATCACCTGGAACTCCTCGGTCGGGGCAGCGGGAGGCGGACCGCCGGGGCGGCCATGGATCGTGTTGCCTTCCGGCAAATCACCAGCGCGGCCACGCCCCTTCGCAACTGCGACCGGCGCGGTCTTGCCGGGCACCCGTGACGCGACCTCGTCGCGCACCCGCGTGACGTATTCGTAGTTGTATGCCGCATCGGCATGGCGGGGCGATGCCTTCAGCACGGCGGCATAGGCCTGCAGTACCCCATCCAGTTGCTGCACCCGTTGCGTCTGGGGTGCCGCGGCCTCGCGCTCGCTGGCGCGAAACGCTGCGTTCGCCGCCGTCAGCAGAACCTCTGGATCCAGCTCCTGGCTCTTCTCCTCCATCACATCGTCATAGCCGCCGATCCAGTAAGCTACGCGCGCGCGAATGCGGCGGATGTCACTGGAGAGGCTGCCCTGCTCGCCGGGCAGGTAGTCCGAGATGGACGCAGCCGGCGTCAGCGTGTCGTCGACCTGAAACTGGAGCGTGGCCATCTGCTGACGCGCATCGGCGACGCGGGCGGCAAGCCTGGCTTCAGACCACGAGAGCCAAGCGGCGGCCGACAGGACGATCGCGACGATGAGGCGGGTAACAACGGTCTTCATGGCAATCTCCCGGCGGGTCTGAAGACCCGCCGCTACGTTCACGGTAACTTGCCGAACCACGGCGTCGCGAGCTTGAGACCCGCGGCTGATGTCCACAAGACGACGGCGGCCAGCGCGAACAGGCTGAAGCGCGCTTGCTGGCTCGAATACTGGCGGGTCTCGATGGTGCCCACCGCTTCGCGATCGATGTCTTCGACGGCGGCGATCAGGCTGGCCTCGTTCTTGGCCACGTAGTAGCGGCCACCGGTCTTCTCGACGGCAGCTTTCCACTTCGCGTCGGGAATCCCCTCGCCGAACTCCTTGTTGTAGTTGGTGCGGACGAAGAACAGCGGGATCTTGTTGTCGACGGCGCTCTTCAGGATGTCGTCGAGACTGCGGCCGTGGACGATCGAGGTGGTGTCCTCGCCGTCAGTGAAGATCACCATCAGGTTGCCCGAGGCTTCGAGATAGTTGAACGCCTTGAAGATTTCGATGCTCTCCTCGAGAGCACTCGCAATCACCGTGCCCGACTCGGGGAACTGCGAGAACTCCACGGGGTCGCCGATCAACGACATGCTCAACAGCAGGTTGTCGTAGTCGCTGGTGAACGGCGTGATGACGTAGGCGCGGCTGCCGAACTCGACCAGCGCCATCAGGTCGCGATGACGGCTCTTGCGCCGCAACTGCACGAACCGCTCGGCGGCAGCGATGGTCGTGAAGAAGGCCGGCTGCACGGTGTTACGGGTATTGAGGGTGGCGGCCGTGAACGCGGTCTGCATGCTGTCGGAGGCGTCGATCATCAGGCTGATGCGACGGCCGGGATAGGTGACGTTCTCGACCACCAGCGATGAAAACGGGTCGGCAAACGCGAGCAGCGCCGCGGGCAGCGCAATGACGAACAGGACCACCGGCAGGTGGCGGGTCCAGGCCAGACGCGAGCCGGGCACGGACCGCAATAACGCCGGCAGGATGACCTGATGGCGCCCGGGCTTGCGGGCGACTGCGGCGCGAATCAACAACAACAGCACCGAGATGCCGGCGACGGCAATCAGGGCAAGGCGGCCGGTGTCGCGGCGCCAGAACTGCAAGCCGGCAAAGTCAAACACCGCCCACTCAGCGGCCACCGACTGGGCCAACGCGGTCAGCGCCGAGACCACCACGTACTCCAGGCGTTGCGGTCGCGTTGCAGATCGCTCGCCACTCCGAGGGCGTGCCGGACGGCTTCGCTCAGGGTGGCCGCATCACGGACCGGGGTCTGTTGATACAACGCCGCCGTCAGGTCGGCCAGTGCCGACTGCAGGCCGTCCAGATGCTGCCGATGCGCCAGCGACGCGGCGTCGTCCAGTGTCGAACCGAACACGGCCACGTCAGCCGCGGTCACCGGGCTCGAGACTGACGCGCGACGCGTCCTGACCCGGCCATGGCTCACCGCGAGCCGGCCCTCGGGCACGGGCGCAGTCGCGGCCAGCACTTTCTCACTCACAGGACGGCGGATGGCAAGCGCGGCGATCACGCGAACCGACGCCAGGGCCCGTGCCACGGCTTCGTCCGTCCAGCCATCGCCCGCGGTTGCCGCCTGAATGTCGGCCAAGACACGAGCGGCGTGCGAGGCGACCGCGCGGTCCGGCAGGCGATCGCTCGCGATGACGCCGGCCTTGGGAGCACCCCGAGCCAACGGCATGAGGGCCATCACGGCCATCACCGCGGCAATCGCACCCAGCGCGACCGCCAGGATCTGAAACAAGCTGCTGCGGAACCGCAGCGACTCAACGGCGCCCAGGCTGGCGTCCGAACCATCGCGAATATCGATGGCTTCCTTCGGCACCAGCGACAGCACCTTGATGGGCAGCGCCGGCATCAGGTAGTTGAGGTCGCGCCCCTCGAGTGCGGCAGCAGGACCCACGCGCGTGTGGACGCGATACGGAATCGCCAGCGCCGGCACATTGACGTCGCGGCCGATCGCATCGGCGCTGACCAGGCGCAGCTGATAGTGGTACTGCAGGAACTTGCGCTGCAGGCGATGCGCATCCGCCGGGTGCGAGCCGCCGAGGATCTCGAACGGCGCCATTTGAATCGCGGCGACACCCAACCGCGATTCGTCGGCCACGACCTGCATGGACTCGGTCTCGATCACTGCGCAGGTCAGGGTCACGTCGAATGATTCACCGATCGTGATCGCGCCGGCACTCGACTGCCACCAGCAGCGAATCGGGTCCACACCTTGCGCCGGTGCCACCGCCGGAAGCATCAGCGCCACGATCACCAGAATCGTCCTCATGGCACCGGCACCTGGGCGATGACGTCGCGAATCACTGCCTCGGCGGTCAGGCCGTGGGCCGCGGCATGCGGGCCCAGCCAAATGCGATGACCGAGCACGAACGGCGCGAGTTCCTGGATGTCTTCCGGATACACCTCGGCGCGCCGGTGCTGCAACAACGCCCACACCTTCGCGAGCCGGCTCCAGCAGATGATGGCCCGGGGGGAGGCGCCGAGATCGACACCCCGCTCCACCAGCTCCGACGCGGAGTGGTGCCGCCAGTCGGTATCTTCGTTGTAGGGTCGCGTCGCCGCCACCAGCCGCTGAATGTATCGGCCGAGCCGATCGTGAAGGAAGACGCCGCCGCTAATCACGGCTCGCAATTGGACAATCCGCTCCTTCGACAGCAGCGGGTTGAGTCGCACCTGCTTGAAGTCGAAGTTGACGAGTTTCTCTTCTTCTTCGGGAGGCAGGTAGCCGATGTTCACCATCGCGGCGAAGCGGTCCGTCGCCGCTTCCGATAGCGGAAAGGTGCCCTGTCCCAACTCCACCGGGTTCATCGTGGCAATCGCAAAACTAAACGTCGGCAGCTCGTAGGTCTTCTTGCCGACGGTGATGGTGCGGTCCTGCAGCGCTTCGAGAAACGCGCTTTGCGACTTCAGGGGGATGCGGTTGATCTCGTCCAGCAGGATCACTTCCGCCGACGCCATAGGGCCGAACTCGGTCACCAGCTCGCCGGTGGACGGGTTGATCATCTGGAAGCCCACCACTTCGGTCGGCTGCAGGTCGGCGCGGCCCTGGATGCGCGCGAACTTGGCGTCGCTGATGGCTGACAGGATCACGCCGAAGAACGTCTTGCCGACGCCTGGCACCCCCCGCAGCA
>CAMBHC010000071.1 GCA_945866285.1 Candidatus Sulfopaludibacter sp. SbA3
AACGAACCCGATTCTGCCGCGTACTGTCGTCCGCGATCTGCGCCGCGGTCTCCGCCGCAATGCGCACGCAGTTGCGCCCGTCGTCCTTGGCGCGATACAGGGCCTGGTCGGCGCGGGCGATGACGGCCTGCACGTTAACCTCGCCCGGCAGTGCCTGCGCTAAGCCGAAGCTGGCCGTGATGGTGAGCGCGTCGCCCGCCCATGGCACCGGCCGGTCGGCAATTTCCTTGCGCAACGTCTCGGCCACGCGGCGGGCGCCGTGGAGCGGCGTCTCTGGCAGCAGCACCAGGAACTCTTCACCACCATAGCGGCACTTGAGGTCCGAGCCGCGCAGCACTTCCTTCATGCGCTTGCCCACGGCGCTCAAGACGGCATCGCCGCACAAGTGGCCGTGGCGGTCGTTCACGTCCTTGAAGTGATCGAGGTCGAACATGATCATCGACACCGGCATCTGGCTGCGACGAGCGCGGCGCAGTTCCGCGTCGATCACGTCGAGCGCGTGGCCGCGGGTGAAGCACCCGGTGAGCGCGTCACGCACGCTGTTCTCCTTGACCTCGCGGAACAGCTGCGCGTTCTTGACCGACACCGCCAGCAGCGCCGCCGCGGCTTCGATGATGCGGCGCTTGTCGGCCGGCAGCTCCCCGTGCTCCAGCCGCAGGCCGAGTACGCCCAGGGTGGTGCCGCCGACGACCAGCGGAATACCGGTCGCGCGGGATGCAGACAGTGGTGTCGGAGTCTTCTCGGTCGCGCCCGAGGCCAGCAGTTGCTCGGCGAGGTCGCCCCACTGCAGCACTTCCTCGGCGCCGCGCGTGTCGCCCACCAGCGCCTGCCATTCCGTGCCTTCACGTACCAGCACCCACAGGTTAGGTGTGCCGGCCAACGCCGGCAGATGCTGGCCAATCGCAACCTGAATGGATTCGAAGTCGAGCGCGCGACCCAGCGCCTGGCCGAACGCCACCAGCCGCTCGAGCTCATCGGCCCGGTGCTGGGCGGCACGGGTGGCCGCTTCGGCGTGGTCGGCCTTGGCGTGTTCCCGGGCATTGCGGCGGTACTGGTGAAACAGGAAGGCGACGGTCAGCAGCACCAGCGCCGGCAGCAGCGTGAGGCCGCTCTGTCGCTCGGTCTCACGTGCGTAGTCGAGCAACCGCGAAATGGGCGTCGAGAAAATGACCATCAGCGCCGTTGCGAGGGCGCCGATGAGCAACAGGTCCTGGCGGCCAAACAGCTTCATTTGGAGGGGGCCAGTATAGCGGCGAGTGATGTTAAATTAGCTGCCATGAAGACGCTCGGCAAACCCTTTACGATTCTGCTCGGCATTGCCGCGTTGGCGCTGGTGGCGACCGTGGCCTTCGCCGCCGCGCAAGTGGCGAGCCCGAAGCCCGCGGCACAAGTCCCAAGCGCCAAGCCCTCCACCGCCGCCAAGGCGACGGTGGACCAGCCAGCCGTGAGAAAGACCGCGCCGCCGCTGCCGGCCGTCGGCTTTGCACCAGTGCGGCCCATGAACATCGTCCGCGCGACTTATGATTTTGCCGCGCAGCACCCGGAAATTCTGCGCTACGTGCCGTGCTATTGCGGATGCGGCGCCGACGGCCACAAGGCCAACGAGTCGTGCTTCATTGCGAAACGCGACCCCAAGGGCAACGTCCTTGAGTGGGACACGCACGGCTTTGGGTGCACGATCTGCGTGGACGTCGCGCGCGAGGCCATGCAACTCTATTCCTCGGGCGCTGATGTCCACTCGATTCGCGCCGCGATCGAGAAGAAGTGGACGCCGGGCAATGCCGCCGGCAAGACGCCCACGCCGTTCCCGCCAAAGAAGTAACGGGTGGATGTGTTCCAGGCCGTTCGCGAGGGTGTCTACGTCGGCACTCTCGGAGCGGCCAGCACGACAACGCTTGTCGCCAATCCTCACCTGAAGATGATCTTCGGCTACCCGCTGGAGACCGCTGAGTCCCTCGTTCAACCGTTCGATCTTTCCCGCTTTGTCGATCCGCAGGCGCGCACGCTGTTCATCGAGCGGCTGGATCGCGAAGGACAGGTCACGGACCACCTGCTTCGCCTCCGTCGCGTCGATGGCGGACCGATTTGGGTGGAAGTCACGGCCAGCGCCACTTACGGAAGTAGAGGCGGGTCTTCAGACCCGCCTGCCGCCGCAAGCCTCCACATCGAGGCGCTGGTCCGCGACGTCAGCGAGCGGAAGAAGCTCGACGACCAGTCGCGCGACGGCCGCTACCAGTTGCTGCAGGCCGAGAAGATGGCCGCCCTCGGCCAGACCATTTCAGGCGTCGCGCACGAACTGAACAACCCGCTCGCCACCATCCTGTCGTGGGCTGAGCGCCTGGCCGAACGCAGCGTCGACGACAAGACCCGCCAGGGACTCGAGGTCATCCTCGCCGAATCTGAACGCGCCGCCCGCATCGTTCGCAACCTGCTGACCTTCGCGCGCAAGCGCCAAACCACGCGGGCCATGGTTGATCTCAACCAGGTGGTGCGCGAAACACTCGCACTGCGTGCCTACGAACAGAAGGTCAGCAACGTCCAAGTCGTCGAAGCCTTGTCGAGCGGACTACCAGAGGTGTTCGCCGATGGTCACCAGCTCAAGCAGGTCTTGCTCAACCTGGTGATCAACGCCGAGCAGGCCTGCATCGGCGCCAACGGCCGCGGCACCATCGTCGTGCGCACGTCTCACGATGCCGAGCGCGGCTCCGCCGTGCTCGAGGTGAATGACGATGGGCCGGGAATTGCGGAGGACAAGCACGGACGGGTGTTCGATCCGTTTTTTACGACGAAGGAAGTCGGCCAGGGAACCGGTCTCGGACTGACTGTGGCCTATGCCATCGTCAATGAGCACAGCGGGCGCATTTGGCTGAAGTCCAGCGGCATCGGCACGTCGTTCTTCGTCGAGTTGCCGGTCAGTGGTCAGCACCTGAACGCGCCGGCCGCGCGCGCGGCCCAGCAGCCGATCTCGCTCGAGGCATTCAAGGGATTGCGCGTGTTGGTGGTGGAAGATGAGCCGGCGCTGGCGGTGGCCGTGTCAGAGGCGCTTGAAGACGCGGGATTCTCCGTCGATCGCGCCGGCGACGGTGAGGAGGGCCTGACCCGCCTCACCGAGGCCAGCTACGACCTGATCGTGTGCGACCTGAAGATGCCCCGCATTGACGGCATGCAGTTCTACCGCGCGATGGCCGTGGCGACGCCCGCACTGGCGCGGCGCGTCATCTTCGTCACCGGCGATGTCGCCGGCACCGACGCCGAGCGCTTCCTCGAAGAGACCGCCTGCCGCTGGCTCTCCAAGCCCTTCAGGTTGGGCGACTTGCTGCGCGCAGCGCGCGACACGTTGTCCTGATCGACAACCAACACCAATCCGGCGCGCTTCTGAGCGGCGTGCGAGACGCGTGTGTCGGATTCAGGAAGTGACGCCTTGGCCATCCTGGGTTTCATGGGCGCGGCTACGTCGGGCCCCGATTCCTGATTCCCGATCCCCGCGGTGCCTGCCTCGAACACGGCGAACGCCTCGCGCAACGCGGCCGAAGCGGCTATCGGCGTGATCTCCGAGCCGAGCGCTTCCTTCATCCGCTTGATGGCGCGGGCGTGCAACTGCGACACGCGCGATTCGTTGACGCCCAGCTCCGCGCCAATGTCCTTCATGGTCACTTCGTTGGAATAGTAGAGCGCGATCACGCGCTGCTCGCGCGGCGGTAACGTGGCAATGGCATTGCGCACGCGGCTCTTCACTTCGTCGCGCTCGTACTGCATGTCGGGGCGCTCCGGTTCGGCGGGCACCATCACGGCGGGCAGTTGCGATTCGTCGACGTTCTCGGCGCTTGAGAACGGCGACGTTGACTCAATGGTCTTGATGCGGACGATGGTCTTGCCGAGTCGCTTTTCGTCAGTGCCGATTTCGTTGGCGAGGTCGGCGAGCGACGGCTCGTGACCGAGGGTCTTGCGCAGCTTCTCCCGGGCCGCCTCCAGCTCGCGCCTGACGCGGCGCACGCCGCGTGGCCACGCATCCTTGCGCAGCGCGTCGATCATCGCTCCGCGAATGCGGCGCTCCGCGAACGTCTCGAACTTGATCCCCCGCGAGTCATCAAAGCGGTGCGCGGCGTCGATCAGGCCGATCACGCCGTCCTGCACCAGGTCGCTCACGTCGATCGAGTGGGGCATGGTGGCAGCCATACGGCGGGCCAGGGCCTCCACAAAGGGAATGCCGGCTTCAACGCGTGGGTTGGCAATGTCAGTCGTCGGGGTCATCTAATGAATCTCCGTTGCCTGCCCTAACGCAAGTGAGATGCCGGAGCTGTGTTAACGCGGTCAGAGCTGTGCATGAGGTCGTGCTGTGGCGTGTAAGTGGCTTTAATGTCAGCTATTTACGCGAATGTGCACAACTCGGCTCAAGAGTTCTGGGGATTCGGAGCCGCTTCGGGGCTGCCATATTTTTGGCGGAATGTAAGGCCTTGGTGTCATTGTTTTGGCGGCAGAAATATTTTTGAACGCAGGGCCACATTGCCGTCGTTGAGTTTGGGTTGGTGGGGAAAACCAGGCAACTCCGGCAGGACGCCGGAGTTATTTCGAGTCGGCGACCGTCTCGCGCAGTTCGCGCGACACGGCCATGGCCTGGAGCGCCGCGCTCACTACTTGCGACGCGCGCGCCTTCTGCGCGGCGTCTTGTGCCTTTGTTTCAAGCAACTCGGCGTGCGCGAGAATCACGCCGAGCTGGTTGTTCAGCCGATGCAGTAGCTCTTTCGAGTCGACACCCGCCTGCCCTGAGCTTGTCGAACGGGTCATAGGGGAAACTCGTTACGCTACGGCGTTGGGACTGTTCGGGTGCTTCGTACCATCGGGCTCCCGCCACAACGTGTCGACGAAGATCCTGATGCTGCCGCCGGCGGTCCGCAGGTACTCGACCTTATTTGCTGCGATCCAGTTGTAGATGGTGCGCCGGCTGACGCCGACCATCTCACACGCCTTCATGATGCTCACTGTTTGCCGTTCCACTCGGGTTACCTCCAATGGTGTGTATCGGAGGCTGCCAGTGTGAGATTAGGTGTGCAGCCCTTGACAGACCCGTGCAGTGGCGTCAATATCTTGACAACCCATGGCCCACCTCCTATTGGTAGACGATGAGGAGTCGCTGCGAAGTGTTGTAGCAGAACGACTTACCGACCAAGGGTTCGATGTCGTCCAGGCCCCGGACGGCGAGTCTGCCCTGAAAGCCCTCGACGGTTTTGCATTCGACGTGATCGTCTCGGACCTCCGTTTGCCGGGCGTTGACGGCCGCCAGGTCATTGATGCCGCCCTCTCCCGCTACCCAGGCATCGTCGCCATTGTCGTCACCGGCTACGGCACGGTGAAGGACGCCGTCGACATCATCAAGCGTGGCGCCGCCGACTTCATTTCCAAGCCATTTCAGTTCGACGAGCTGATGCACGTGCTCACCAACGCGCTCGAGCAGAAGCGCCTGAAGAGTGAGAACGCGTACCTGCATCAGCAGTTGGATGAACGCTTCGGCCTGGGATCGATGGTCGGCAAGAGCGCGGCGATGCGCGCGTTGTTCCTGTTGATCGAGACGGTCGCGCCAACGCCGGCGACCATTCTGATCAGCGGTGAGACCGGTACCGGTAAGGAGATGGTGGCGCGCGCGATCCACCAGACCAGTCCCCGGCAGCGCGAACGGTTTGTCGCGATCAATGTCAGCGCCATTCCCGAGACGCTGCTCGATGCCGAGCTGTTCGGCCACGCGCGCGGCGCGTTCACGGGCGCGGTCGCCGTGCGGCAAGGCCGGCTCGAACAGGCCGACAAGGGCACGCTCTTCCTCGACGAAGTGGGCACCATGCCCATGGCGCTGCAAATGAAGATGCTGCGGGTGTTACAGGAGCGCGAGTTCGAGCGCATTGGCGATAATCGCACCATCAAGGTCGACCTCCGCATCGTCGCTGCCACCAACGCGGACCTGGCGAAGATGGTGAAGGACGGGACGTTCCGCGAGGACCTGTACTACCGGCTCAATGTGATCGCCGTGCATCTCACGCCGCTACGCGAGCGCCCGGACGACATTCCCCCGCTGGTGCAAGCGTTCATCGAAAAGATGGGACGTAGAGGCGGGTCTTCAGACCCGCCTGCCGTTACCGTCTCCCAGGCAGCCATGCGCCGACTAATGGCCCACCCCTGGCCGGGTAACGTTCGTCAGTTGGAAAACGCCATCGAACGCGCGCTCGCCATGCTCGGCGGACGCACGCAGGTCGAGCTGACGGACCTGCCGCCAGACCTGCAGCCCGTGGAGACGGACCCCGTCGCCCCGTCGCTCGATCTGCCCGAGAAGGGCATCGACCTTCCGTCACTGATCGCGCAGATCGAGAAAGGCCTGATCGACCGCGCGTTGTCGCGCACCGCACAGAACCGCGGCGCCGCCGCGAGGCTGCTCGGTTTGAAGCGGACCACGCTGGTCGAGAAGCTGAAGAGGATGTAGCGTCCGGCTTTAGCCGGACTGTACGTTCACGCCCGGCGAATAATCTGATCCGTGAAAACCGTCACATCCTTGGCTTGATGCATGAGCAGATCCAGCGGCGTCGTCCGCTGCGTCCTCGACAGGGCAGCATGCAGCACGGGCAGCTTGCGTGGGCCAATGGCGATCAGCCAAATCTTCTTTGTCCGCAATACGAACGGCAGCGACAGCGTGAGCCGCCGTGGCGGTGCCTTCGGCGCGTCCTCGACGGCGACGACGCGCAGGTCGTCAGCCATCAATGCGCGATGGCCGGGGAATAGCGAACAGATGTGGCCGTCTTCACCGACACCGAGCAGGGCCAGGTCCATTGCGCGGCTTCCCAGTTCGCGAACCAGCAGCGTGTCGTATCTGATCGCGGCGGTGCCAAGGCTTGACTTGCCGGGGCGGTCTTGCGCGGGGTCGAAGACTATTGGGAACGCGCGCGGCGCCTTCGCGCCCAGCGGTTCAAGCAGCATCCGGTGCGCGATGCCGTAGTTTGATTCCGGGTCGGCGGCGGGAACGGCGCGCTCATCCGCCCAAAACAGCGTGATGCGCGACCAGTCCACATTGGCGTTCTTGAGGGCGCCCAGGAAGATTAGTGCGGTGGCGCCACCAGATAGCGCACACGAGCGAGTCGAACCCCCTACATCTTCGCCTGCCCATCGCTCGAATGATTCGGTGAGCCGCGGCCGCAACTCGTCGATCCGGGCAACCACCAGCTCCATTCCACGTTAGGATACTTTGTGCCGCCTAGATACGTGTATTGGACGATCATCGTCGACGGCCAGCCGACTGCCTTCCGGTCCGGTTCCCTCGAAGACATCATGCCGACCTTCAATCGCTTGAAGGAGAAGCAGCCCTCCGCTGAACTCAAGTGGTGGCAGAACGGCCAGCTGTGGCCGTCGCGTCACGACGCACAAGATTCGATGCGCGCGCGCGGCGACCGCGGCCGCGCCAAGGATCCGCGCCAGGGCGGCGACCCGGACCGTCCGAATCCCGAGCGGGCCTGGAACGCGAAGCCCGAGTGGAAGACCCGGAGCTCGTTCGCGCCTCGCGGCGACAAGCCCTCCTTCGCGCCACGATCCTCCGGCGCTTCGGAGGGCAGGCCCTTCGTCGCCAAGCCAGCTGGCAAGCCCGAGTGGAAGCCCAAGGGCGACGGCGTCGCCTCTGGCTTTAGCCGGAGTCGCAGCGACGAGAAACCCGCGTGGACGCCGAAGGGGTCCTTCACACCAGCCCCGCGCAAGTCGTTTGGCGACGGCAACGACAAGCCCTCCTTCGCGCCACGCTCCTCAGGCGCTTCGGAGGGTAAACCTGAGTGGAAACCCAGGGGGACGTTCAAACCAAAAGAGACCGGTCATCGGTCTGCGTCCGACGATAAACCGGCCTGGAAGCCCAAGGGCGATGCGGGTGACAAGCCGGCCTGGAAGCCCAGGAGCGCGTCTGCTCGGACGTCATTCGGCGACCGCGAGGACAAACCCGAGTGGAAGGGCCAGGCCCACAGCGACCGCAAGCCCGAATGGAAACCCAAGGGCACGTTCAAGCCTAAAGAAGCCGGCCACGCCTCTGGATGGGGCGAGAAGCCCGGATGGAAGCCCACGGGCGAGAAGCCCGCGTGGAAGTCGCGGCCCGGCGGGTCTGCGCGTGACCAGGCGCGCTCGTCGTTCCAGCCGAAGTCGTACACGCCGAAGGATGACGGCGCGGGTCCGACGCGCAGTTCGAAGGCGCGCGATCAGAAGCTGGATTGGTCGCCAAAGGCTGAGTCGCGGCCCGGCGGTCCCAACGCCGGCTTCGCCAAGAGCGATCCCGATGCGCCAAAGCGCAAGTGGGTGCCCAAGGCGGAATACAAGAAGTCGCTTGGCATTGAAGTCAAGCGCGACGACAAGTGGCGGCCTGGTGGCCAGCACGTAGATCCGAAGCAGAAGTACAAGGATGCCAAGAAGGCGAAGTGGACGCGTGTGAAGGCGACCATTCGCGCCCGCTCGTCGAAACCGCGCAAGCCCAAGGACGAGTAGTGGTCGCGCACCTCGTCCTGCTGAAGCCGCGCGCGACATTAGGCGAGGACGAGCGCGATGCGATGCTCGAGTCCATGCGGGTTGCCTTCGCCGGCATACCCGAGATCAAACGCGTGCGCATCGGCAAGCGGATCCTGCTCGGGCGCGGCTACGAAACACAAATGGCCGAGCACTTTGAGTACTCGGCCATCATCGAGTTCGATTCCGAAGCGGATCTGCGCGTCTACCTGGATCACCCGCAGCACCAGGAGTTGGGCCAGCGCTTCTTCGATTCGGTCGATGCCGCGCTGGTGTACGACTACGCGACCGTCGACGCGAGTCGCGTCACGGAGTTGCTTTAATTCGGTCTGAGCTGACTACGCAGCCGCAGCCGATCTGGTCCGGCCGCTGTCTTCACGCGTCGGGGTGGTCGCGGCCCAGCACGCGCTTGATCGATCGCAGAATACCTGGCTGCTTGCGGATGTCGTCCAGTTGCTCGAGCAGCGCGAGCGCTTCCGAAATGGTCTGCACCGGCCGCACGCCCAGGCGCTTCGCGCCAGCAGGCACATCCTTCAGGTGGCCGTGCCACACCAGGATCACCTTGGCCTTCGACTCCACGGCGATGTCGAGGCAGTTCTCCGGCCGATCGTCAACGAACGCGTCGAGTTGCAAGGCGTCGGCGATCTTGCCGCGTGAGCGCTGGACCACGAACACGCTGGGATAGCGGAAGCCGTGCGCATCGAGCCAGCGTTGCGACTGTAACTGCGTCAGTTCGCCCGCGGTCGAGGGACGCGTCGTCAGGAAAATAATCTCCCAGTTCCGTTCGGACGCCAGCTTGGCGATGCGGGCGATAACGCCCGGTTCCAGCTCCGGCAGCGTGGTCCAGAAGTTCTCGATCTTCTTGACGTGGTCCCAGAGCTGCATCTGCTGACGGGCGGTCAGGTGCAGTTCGGCCATGGCGAGCGTGCCCGGGCTGTCCTCCGGTTCCAGAGACAGCTCGCCCTCGGCGCCATCGGGACTGGCCGGCGCCTTCTTGTAGGCCGACTTGGCCACCACTTCTTCGCCGAACAACTTCAACGCCTCGACGTGCAACGCCGAGTACATGTCGGCGACGGTGCCGTCGAGATCAAAGCCAATTCGCAACGGCATTAGCTGTTCACTACTCCTCGCGCGTCGGCATGGTTCGCGAGGAACCACTCATACGTGCTTTCAATGCCTTCGCCAAGTGATGTCCGATGCTGCCAGCCCAGGGCATGCAGTCTGGAGACGTCCAACAGCTTGCGCGGGGTTCCATCCGGCTTGCTCGTG
>CAMBHC010000072.1 GCA_945866285.1 Candidatus Sulfopaludibacter sp. SbA3
TCTCGCCGCCGAGCGCGAGCGTGGTGAAAGCGAGCGGCACCGAGCAGTGCAGATCGTTGCCGTCGCGCTGGAAGAACTCGTGTTCCTGCACGACGATGACGACATAGAGGTCGCCGGTGGGACCGCCCTTGGTGCCGGATTCGCCTTCGCCGGTGAGCCGCAGGCGTTGCCCCGTGGCGATGCCTGCGGGAATCTTCACTGTGAGCTTGCGTGTCTGCTCGACGGCGCCCGCGCCCCGGCAGGTCTGGCACGGCTTGGCGATTACCTTGCCGGCGCCGCGGCACTGGCCGCAGGTGCGGGCCATGGTGAAGAAGCCCTGCTGGAAGCGAATCTGGCCGGCGCCGTTGCATCCGGGGCAGGTCGTCGGCGCCGAGCCTGGCGCCGCACCAGAGCCCTTACAGCTGCCGCAGGTCTCTATCCGCGGAATTTGGATGTGGGTCTCGATGCCCGTAGCCGCTTGCTCGAACTTGATCTCAAGGTCGTAGCGCAGGTCTGAGCCGCGCTGCGGCCCGCCGCGGCGCGAGCCGCCAAAGCCGAAGATGTCGCCCAGGCCGCCAAAGATGTCTTCGAAGCCGGTGAACTGCGACGGGTCGAAGCCCTGCGAACCGCCACCCACGCCCTGGTGACCAAAGCGATCGTAGCGGGCGCGCTTCTCACCATCGCTCAAGATGGCGTAGGCCTCGGCCGCCTCCTTGAACTTCTCCTCGGCGGTCTTGTCGCCGGGATTGCGATCGGGATGGTGCTTGAGCGCGAGGCGGCGATAGGAGCTCTTGATCTCCTGGTCGGTCGAGGCCTTGGTGACTTCCAGGATGTCGTAATAGTCGCGCTTGCTCACGATGCCTTCGCGACCTTCACGATAGCGGGACGCAGCAAGCGCTCCCCGAGCTTGTAACCTTTGGCCAGCACGGTCACCACTTCGCCATCCCGGGCGTCGGCGACTTCTTCATAGGCCACGGCCTGGTGGAAGTGCGGGTCGAAGTCAGCGCCGAGTGGCTCGATCGTGGTGACGCCGCGCTTCTTCAGCATGTCGGCGAGTTGCCGCTGAATCAACTCGAGCCCGGCCTTGTACTGCTGCGCCTGCGGCGGCGCGTCGGCGGCGAGCGCGCGGTCGAAGTCGTCGGCAATGGCCAGCACGTCGTTCAGCACTTCCGCCGCCGCCCACTCGATCATGTCCTTGCGGTCGCGATCGACGCGCTTGCGGAAGTTGTCGAACTCCGCGGTCTTACGCAGGAGGCGGTCGTACAGATCATCGCGCTCGCGCTTGATGGCTTCAGCCGGCGTGCCGGCATCCTGGGGGTCGAGCGGGCCGGCGTCGGTTGCGGGCATGCCCGGGTCAATGGGGTCGTTCGGTTGGTCGCTCATGGCTCTTACAGATAAGCGCGGTCTGAACCGCGGGTTAATTTACGTCGCGCAAGACTCGGGCGACGGCGAGGGCGGCAATGTCGACGACGCTGATGGCCTTCGAGTAGCGCATACGCGTCGGGCCGATCACGCCGACCGTGCCCGTGCTGCGGCCATCGAAATAGGTGGCGGCAATCAGGCTGAACGGCCGCAGTTCCGGGTCGCTATGTTCGGCTCCGATCACCACCGTGAGGCCGGGACCGTCGATGTACTCGGTCAGGATGCCGACTAGCCGCTGCTTCTCTTCGACCATCCGTAACAGACCGCGCAGAGTGCCCGCCGAAATCCCGCTGGCCTGGACGACTTCCTCGAGCAGGCTCGAGGCGCCGTCAATGTAGACGGCGGTCGGCCGGTCGAGGTTCGCAAACGAGCTGCTGGCCAGCCGCAACGCGAGGCCGAGCAACTGGTCGTACAGCGACCGTTCCTGCTTGAGGCGATCGACGACGCCGTCGCGGACCTCTTCCAGAGTGCGTCCGCCAAATTCGGAGTTCAGGAAGTTGGCGGCCTGCACCAGTTCTGAGGCGGTCACCGATTCACCGATGTCCACCGTCTTCTGCGACACCTGGTTGCCGCTCGCCACGACGACGACGAGAATCCGGTTGCCGCTGAGCGGCACGAACTCGATGCGCTGGAACAGGGCGCGGGCGTTCGGTGGCCCAATGGCGAAGCCGACGCTCTTACTGGCCTCGGACAACACGTGCGACGTAGAGGAGAGCAGGTCGTCGATCAGCGGCGCGTCGCCAGCTTCCTGGCGCAGCCGCAATTCCACCGCCGACACATCCTTGGTCGGGCGACGGCCTTCGATCAGCATGTCCACGTAGCATCGATAACCGGTGTCGGTCGGCACGCGTCCCGCCGAGGTGTGGGGCTGCCAGACGTAGCCCATCTCTTCGAGCTGGGCCATCACGTTGCGCACGGTCGCCGAAGACACGTTCAAGCCGGCTTTCTGGGCGAGGGACGCCGAGGCCACCGGTTCGCCCGTCTCGATATACGAGCGAACGAGGGTCGCGAGAATGCGTCGCGTACGGTCGGAAAGAGCTGGGCTGACCATTAGCAGTCTGGTATGTGGACTGCTAGGAATTGTAACACTAGAAGCCGGCCCTGGCCGCCAACCGGGCCGCCTCGCCCCTGGCTTCGGTGGCAATTGTGGCTGGATCCCAGCGAGTCGGGCGGAAATCGTCGATCAGGACCTCGCCGTCGACGACGGTGGTCCTGACGTCGGTGCCGCGAGCCGAATAGACCAGGGTCGAGAAGGGATCGTGGCTGGCCATGAACTGGGGGCGGTCGCGGTCCACCAAGATGAAGTCGGCGCGCTTGCCGGCCTCGATACTGCCGATCTCCTGTTCCAGGCCAATGGCGCGGGCGCCTTCCCGGGTGGCCATCCAGAGGGCATCGCGGGCGGTCAGGGCGCCGGGACCCCTGCGAACCGACTGCAGGACGGCGGCGAGCCGCATCTCCTCGAACATGTCGAGGTGGTTGTTGCAGGCGGCGCCGTCGGCGCCCAGCGAGACCGAAATACCCTTGGCCCGCATCTCGACAATCGGGGCAAGGCCGGACCCGAGCTTCAGGTTTGAACCGGGGCAGTGCAGCACCTTCACGCCGTGTTCAGCCATGACCGACTGTTCGTGGTCATCCACCCAGACACAGTGGGCGAGGCACAGCCGCGGCGAGGCCAGGCCGGTGTGCGCAAGATAGTCGATGTTCGAGCGGCCGGTCCGTTCTCGAATCAATGCGATCTCGTCGCGACTCTCTGACGCGTGGGTGTGGACCACCAGGCCATGTTCCTGCGACAGTGCCGCGACGGCTTCGAGCAGATCCTGCGAGCACGACACCGCAAAGCGCGGGGCGAATGCCGCACGCAGGCGGCCGTTCGCGCGCCCGTGCCAGCGCTTGGCGATGGCAACGCTTTCGTCGAGCGAGTGCCGGGTCTGCTCCAGCAGCCGCGACGGCACCGCGTCATCGGCGTCCATCATGCACTTGCCGACCACCGCGCGCAGTCCCATGGGCTCGAGGGCAGCGAAGACCGAGTCGGTGTCGTGCACGGTCTCCATGGTCAGCACCGTCGTCGTGCCGCTCATCAGCAATTCGGACGCGGCCTGTCTCGCCGCCGCCGCGAGGGATGCGGGCGTGTGTGCGGCTTCCATCGGCCACACCCGCGTCTTCAGCCAGTCGAGCAACGCCAGGTCGTCGGCATAGCCGCGGAACAGCGTCTGGCAGAGGTGAACATGGGTTTGGATCAGGCCCGGCACGAGGAACGCACCATGGGCATCGATGACGCGGTCGACACGTTCGGTCGCGGCCACCGCGCCGACGGCGGCGATGCGGCCGTCGCGCACCAGCACGTCGCCCTCGATCACCTCGAAGGCGTCGTTCATGGTGACGATGGTCGCGCCGTTAATTCTGAGGCCAGCCACGCGCGGCTGCCGCGCGCGGGGCCCGGTTAGCGAAGGGCTTTGAGGTTGGGGAACCATTGCAGCGAGGCGGCCTTGAGCGACTCGGCCTTGCCGCGGCGCACCGCGATCAGTTCGGCGGTGATGCTGACGGCAATTTCCTGCGGTGTCACGGCACCGAGGTCGAGGCCAATCGGAGCGTGAATGCGCGCGAGGCGATCGGGGTCCACCCCGCCCTCGGTCATGAGTTGGTCGTAGAGTCGCGCGACTTTGGCGCGGCTGCCGATCAGGCCCATATAGCGCAGCTCGCGTGGCGCCAGGGCGCGCAAGGCATCGAGGTCGTTGCGATGGCCACGGGTCACGATCACCGCGTAGGCCGTGGCTGGCAGGGTCGTGCGCGCGAGCCACTCGGGAATATCATCCACGACCACCGAGGCCGCAAACGGAAATCGCTCCGTATTCGCGAACGCCGCGCGGTCGTCGATCACGTGCACGCCGAAGCCGGCCTCGTACGCCATCTTCGCCAGGTAGTAGCCGACATGGCCGGCGCCGAAGATGTAGACCGCCGGCGCCGCCTCAATCGGCTCGATGAACACTTCCATCTGGCCACCGCAGACCAGGCCGGTCTCCTCGGCGAAGTCGTCGTTGAGGTCGTACTTCACGGTGGTGGGCTTGCGGGTGTCCAGCACGGTCTTCGCCTTGCCGATCGCGTCGTGCTCGTAGCAGCCGCCGCCAACCGTGCCGACAATGCGACCGTCGCCAAACACCAGCATCTTCGCGCCGACGCGCTGCGGCGTGGATCCGTTGGACGAGACGATGGTGACCAAGGCGGCCTCTTCGCCACGCGACAGCGCTTCCCCAAGCGCAGCAAACACTTCGTGGTTCATCCCAGTGATTCTACTGGAATCGATGCAGCTCGCAGATCGCGAGCGGTTCGGTGCCTGAAAGGAAGGCCTCGTTGGTGACGCGGGGGCAGGTCGGGGTCGCAATCTTGCCGGTATCGCGATCGATCTCGACAAAGCTGACGCCGCCCGGTGCGTCGAAGCCGACGTTGGCGTGACCGGCCAGTGCCTTCATCATGAACGAGGTCCAGATCGGCAGCGCGGCCTGCCCGCCGCTCATGCCCAGCGGCTGGTTGTCATCAAGACCCACCCAGACGACCGTGAGCAGTTCGGGCGTGAAGCCCACGAACCAGGCGTCACGCAGGTCGTTGGTGGTGCCCGACTTGCCGGCCGCATCGAGCGTGAAACCCATGGTGCGCGCGCTGGCGCCGGTGCCTTCGTTCAAGACGCTGCGCAGCATGTGCGTGACCAGGAACGCCGCCGACGGCCGGGCGACGCTTGGCCCGGCGGCGATCTTCGGCTTGGTGTCCTGGTCGCCGCTCTTGACGTTCAGAATCGAGCGCAGCTTCTTGATGGTGCCGTGGTTGGGGAACACCGTGTAGGCTTCGGCCACCTCGAGTGGCGTCAGTTCGACGACGCCAAGCGCGACCGACGGGTACGGCTTCACTTGATCCTGCTCGCCGATCGTGGTCTTCCGCCACATCGCGACGACCTTGTCGTAACCGGTCTGCTCGGCCACCTTCACGGTGGCGATGTTGCGCGACATGGCCAGCGCGCGGCGCAACGTGATGGCGCCGTCGTACTCGCCGTCGTAGTTGCGGGGCGACCATTCCTGGCCCTCGAAATTCCAGGTCGTCGGCTCGTCGAACACGAGTGAGGCCGGCGTGATGTCGCCGGTGCCTTCGTCCGCGGCCTTCTCGAAGGCCGCGAGATAGACGAACGGCTTGAACGTCGAGCCCATCTGTCGGCGTGCGTTCGCCGCGCGGTTGAACTGCGACTGGTTATAGGAGCGGCCGCCGATGAACGACAAAATCTCGCCGGTGCGCGGATCGATCGCCACGAGCGCCGCCTGGGCGACACGGCGCGGACCGCGCTTGCGGCGCGCCAGCATGGCGTCGACCGTGGCAAGGCCTTCGCGGACCGCTTCCTGGGCATGGCGCTGCAGATTGAGATCCAGGGTGGTGTAGATGTCGAGCACACCCGGCTTTGACGTGATACCGGGGAAGGCCTCATCGAGCGCCCCGCCCATGTAGTCCACGAAGTAAGGCGCCTCGTTGTCGACGGCCCGCGCGACCACGGTGATCGGTTCTGAGGTGGCGCGGTCGGCGGCGTCGGCGGTGATGTAGTCGGCGTCGGCCATGGCGCGCACCACGACGTTACGGCGGTCGCGGGCGCGGTCGGAGTTGTTGAAGGGGGAGTGGTAGAACGGCGACTGGATGACGCCGGCAATCAGCGCGGCCTCACCGAGGGTCAGGTTGCGGACGTCCTTGCCGAAGAAAATCTTCGCGGCCTCGGCGACTCCGTGCAGCGCGAAGGAGCCGCGGTGACCGAGGTAGACGTCGTTCAGGTAGAGCTCGAGAATCTCATTCTTGGTGGCCTTGGTCTCGAGAATGATGGCCATGAACTGTTCGCGAATCTTGCGCACCGCCGAGCGCTGGCCGGTTTGCTGCTCGACCGCCATGGCATCGGTCAGGAAGAAGTTGCGGGCCAATTGCTGAGTGATGGTGCTGGCGCCGGACAAGTAGGCCTTGTTGCCGAACACGTTGCTGATGATGACGCCGACGATGCGGATGGGATCGATACCGGGGTGGTAATAGAACCGCCGGTCTTCGATGGCCAGCACGGCTTCCTGCATGCGCGCTGGAATAGCGTCGAGTGCCACGCGGCGGCGCTTTTCGCGCGTGCCGGTCATTAACCCCGTGAGCAGCGGCGCATCCAGCGTGACGCGTTCGATGGCCTTGCCTGCGACCTGAAGCCCGGCAATCCGTTGGGCCACCGGCGGCGGCGCAGCGGTCTTCTTCTTGACCACCGGCGGCTCGGGAAACGACACGATCAGCGGCTTGCCCGACTGGTCGCCGCCACGGGAAATCAGCACCACCCTGGAGCGGTCGATGGCGAACTCGCCGGCGGCTTCGACCCGCGTCTTCTGGGCGTAACCGACGTCGTTGAGGCGGGCGACGAGCTCGGCCTGCGTGATGTTCTGGCCAGTCTGCAGGGTGATGGGCCGGCCGAACACGCGGGGCACGGCGCGGTCGCGCTCGCCGTGCAGCCGGGCATCGATGATGCGCCCGTACGACACATAGAGATAGCTGACTCCGCCGAGCACGAGCACGACGGTGACACCCAGGCTGATCAGGATGGGGCGGCGATACGGGGCCAGCCATTTCGGCCAGCGCAGTCGGGACAGGCGGGGGCGCCAGCCAGACGTGTTGTGTTTCTTCTTCGTCAAATCGTCAGGACCCAGTGGTGGCCCATCTCGAGCGGCAGCTCGTCGATCAGCCGGTCCACCAGGGCGGGGCCGTAGCGATTCAGGAACCACACGAACCCGACTTCGCGTTCCTGCGGGTGGCCCTGGGGGAAGGTGAGGGCCTGGGCGCGCTGGAACTGGCGGCGCAGCGTCTCGTCTTTTCGCTTCGCCGCCTGAATCACCTTGTTGTTCAGCGCATGTACTTCGTGCTGCAGCTTGCCGAGCGTGGACTTCACGGCCCCTTCGAGGGTCGGGTCGATCAACGGCACGGCGGTGGCGACCGCCGTCATGCGCTCGTCGATGGCCGACGTGACCGCGGCCAGCGAATACTCGACGGTCGGCGGCAGTTGGCTGTGCAGCAACTGGTTCAGCGCCGCTTCGTCTCGTGCGCGCAGCGCCGTCAGCGGCAGTTCGTACTTGGTCAGGAAGCGCACGGTCGCCGAGTCGGCAAGGGTCGCGGTGGCGCGCTCATACATCAGCGGCATCGGCACGCCGAAGTGCGCGTAGACATCCTTCAGTTGGCCAAGGTATGCCAGCTCGTTCGGTCCCGCCACGTAGCAGATCGTCGGGAAGATCGTGTCCTGGACAATTGGACGCAGCAGCACGTTCGGGCTGAAGTGCTGCGGCTGCTGCCTGGCCTCGTCCACGAGCTGCGCCAGCGTGAGGGCGCGTTCGCCAATGAATGCCTGGTCGCCCTCGACGCGAACCGGCGAGCGTTCGGCGTTGAGGTGGAACACCGAGATCGTGCCGTCGGCCAGGGTGGCTTGCGCGTGATAGCCCTTGGCGACCAGGGCTTCTCCGGCGGTGGCCGCGATGCGCGCGGTGTGGCCCGGCTGGCTGACTTCCTTCACGAACACGTCGCGCGCCAGTAGCTTGGCCGCCACGTCGGACGAGTCGTACACCACCAGGCCATGCGGACCGAGTACCTCTTCAATCCACGTCCCGAAGGCAGTCGCCATGCCGGCGCCTGGCGCATAGGCCTGGCGGAGCGACGCGATGATCGCGGGCTTGAATTCTGAATCGGGGAGGGCGGCCTCAAGTTGATCGACGGCCGTGGCGCTGTCGGTCTTGAGGGTGAGCCTGGCGATGGGGAGGTGACCGGCCCCGTCGAGATCGGCCAGGCGGATGGTCGAGGGGGCCAGCTCAGCGTCGAGCACCGTACAGCCACTGACCTCCGGCCAGTCGTGGTCTTCGGCATCGATCCAGAACACCGGCACCACCGGCACGCCATGCTCGCGCTCGACCTTGGCCGCCAGCTTCATGGCGGTCAGCGCCTTCAGCAGCGTAAACAGGGGACCGCCGAACAAACCGGCCTGTTGGCCGGTAATGACCACGCGGGTGGCCGGGTCGGCGAGGCGACTCGCCGAAGCCCGTGACGCCGCGGGCGCGCCACGCCGCTCCTGCTGAGCGGCCAGGATGCGCGCGAGCTCCGCCGGTTGCCTGGCGTAGCTCTGCGAACGCGTGATGGTATCGGCCCAGGCGGCCGACGTGGCGGGATCGCCGGCGAAGAACGGCGCGACGTTCGCGTAGGCGAACGCGTAGTCGGACGCCAGCCGCCGAATCCACGGAAAGTTACGAATGTCCACTGCCAAAGCAGCGGAGACGGGCGAGACGTCGGAAGGCACCGCCGTGTACTCTCTCAAACGGTCACCAACACTGTCAACCGTTGGTGATAACATTCGGATTCGAGAAATGGCTGACAAGGCTCACCGCTGTTGGATGAGCAGACTCGGAAGTTGGTTACAGACGTAGTGGACGGCGACTCCCTCGAAGCGGCCTTGCGTGACTACGGTCCCGCGGCGATTGAAGACCTATTGCCGCGCCTTCGGTCGATCGCAGACACCCTGGACGCGGCTCACGCCACCGGCCAGGCCCACGGATCCCTTCATCCCCGAAATATTTTCGTTTCCCCCGAGAGCACCCACGTTACGGGGCTCGGTGCGGGAACCGAATCGCCCATTCGGCTGCCTTACACGGCTCCGGAAATGGCCTCCGGGGGGCCGGCGGTGGCGGCGTCTGACCAGTTCGCCCTGGCGGCCATCACCTTTGAATGGCTATTTGGCCGTCGCGTTTCCGGTGCGGCCGTTCGGCCCATCGAGGTGCGCGCACTGCCGGGCATCGATCGCGACGCGATGGCCAGGGCATTCACGCGCGCGCTCGCGCCTGAACCGGCCAATCGCTATCCGTCGTGCACAGCCTTCGCGACGGCCCTTGCCGCTTCAGTGATCCCGGTGCTGCCACTGGGGGGTGCCGACGATGACGACGACACCGACGACGATGAGGTCGATCCGGTTGAAGAAGAGGCCGGCGTGGACCTGGTCGCGGCAGCCGTGTTACACGAGCCAGACGTGGCCATGGCGGGACCGGCTGAGGTTGAGACCGAGGTCCAACCCCGTGACGTGGCCAGCCCGCCCCGGCAATCGCCGCCGGTGGTAGAGCCGGTGACGTCATGGCAGCCCAGCACTTCATATACGCCGGCCAGGACAGCAGACCGATTCAGTGGAACCATGCTGATCGTGTCGTGCCTGGTCGGCATGGTGGTTGGCTTCGCAGCCGGCTACATGGCGAAGCCGAGGGCCTTGCAGTCGGGTCCCTTGGCCAGTGCATCGAGTGCGTCAGGTGGTTCGACGGGGACCGAGGCGGCGCT